>JAQVMI010000151.1 GCA_028703735.1 Candidatus Cloacimonadota bacterium
GTATAACCTAAAAGGGCAAAAAGTTGAGACGCTTTATTTGGCATCCCCTAAACAGGGTTGGAATAGTGTAAACTGGCAACCCAAAAGCAAATTAGCCTCTGGAATCTACTATCTGAAGCTGAATAATGCATCCGGTGTATTAATGAAGAAATTGGTGATACAATAAATAATACCCAATGTGCAAGGTAAAACCATTTCCATGTAGAAACAGACCATATCCGTAATTACAGCCGCCCTCGGCTGTATGCATACGAGGCGTGTAGTTACAGCAGAAACTTCAGAACCCGTAATTACAGCCGCCCTCGGCTGTATGCATACGAGGCGTGTAATTACAGCAGAAACTTCAGAACCCGTAATTACAGCCGCCCTCGGCTGTATGCACACGAGGCGTGTGCAATTACGTATATACAGAAGCCCCGTGGATATTCCACGGGGCTTCTTACTATAATATGGTTACTGCTTAGCAATTCAATGCTTTAGCCATAACCTTATTTCATTATTATCATTTTCTTGGTGCTGGTATATTTTCCGGCATCAAGTTTGTAGAAATATACACCGCTGGAAACAGGACGGTTATTGCCATCTTTACCATTCCAGACTACGCTGTGGAATCCCTGATCAATATCTCCTTTAACCAAGGTGCGAACCTTCTGACCCATGATATTATAGATTTCCAGATTAACGGGACTCTTGGTTTTTAAGCTGAATTTGATCGTGGTTGTAGGATTGAAGGGATTGGGATAATTACCAATTAAGGCAGTAATAGCGGGATTAAGCGGATCTTCGTTATCCACTGTAGAGCCTGTACCCAACAAGGAGACAGTTGTTACTGATGCGAGTGGATCGTCTGAAGTAATGATCATTTCACCGCTATATGGCATATATTGCTGAGGTGAAAAATGCACATTGAAGGTCATGAATTCACCTGCGTCTATCACATAGCTTAAAGTATAAGCAGGAACCAATGGATCCAAACCTAAAGAGAATGGTGCAGCAGTAGTTAAGGTACCCAGCATGGAGGCATTCCCGCTGTTAGATATCGTAAGCTGCGATGAACCATGTTCACCTACAGCAATCTGTCCAAAATTGATACTACTAACATCCGCTACAAAGACCGGAACTCCAACCAGTTCACCACCACCGGGGAAAACGATGTCATCCAGCCAGGCACAATCGCTGCCGTTGCTGGAACCAGAATCCTTCATGTATTCCCATTTAAAGGTGTTATTGCCGGCAGGTACAGGATAAGTAGCCTGGCTCCAATCATCCGTAATTCCGCTCCATTGGTTCTTTAGGGTTCCATTGATGTAGAATTTAAGGAAATCATAGTTCTGCTCGGAGGATACTTTCTTCCAGAAGGAAATTTCACCATTTTGAGCATTGGACATGGTTACACTAATACTGGTGCTGCCATTATGGCTAATAGTAGCAGATTTAGCTGCTGTAGAGCCATTGTAGCTTGCTGCTACAGAAGTCCAGTTACCACCCATGAAACTCCAGGGGAAGGAAGTGAAACCGGATTCGAAGTTTTCCATTACCACACCAACCACAATACTGTAAGTCTGCATAGTGGTGTATTCTCCAAAGAAGCTCATGGCGGTAATTTGCACAGCAGTTCCTGTAGGAATCTGTGAGCTAAAGGTTACATTATAGATCATTTGAGCTTCGGCACCAACTGGCAAGGCAGTGAAGCTATCTACTATTGGGACAATTAGATGATCCACACCATTAACAACAATAGTGGTTCCTAAATTAGTCGCCTGGCTGTGCCCATTATTAGTGATGTTAAAGGTTAGGGTAACGTTTTCTCCGGCATCGATACGTCCATTATTGTTTCCCTCAACATCGTTGATCTGAATATTGCCCCAGGTTATGGCAGGTGCATTAGCTGTGAAACTGCGGGTGTATTCGTAGCTATCGCCATCAGTTGTGGTTATGGTTACATTCAAGGAAACCAGGTGCTGATCCGGAACGTTTCCGGCAATCTGGATATCAAAGGCACCAGCGGTTCCCTCTGCTCCAGCTTCCATGTTTCCTATGGCTATGGTGGGATTTACTATGGTAGCATAGCTATCGGTGGTGCTTACGGTAACACTTACCCCATTGGCAAGTTCGCTACCAATATTGGATAGATCCAGATTTAGCTGAATTGTTTCGCCAAATTCCAACACACCATTATTGCCATCGCTAAAAGTGGAATTATCCACCACAATGTAAGGACCATCACTGGGTAGAACCTGCAAGGTTTGGATATAGGTTTGCTTGTTAAAAGCAAAAATGGTTAAGGTTAAATCCATCGGTTGGGTGGGCATAATTAACAGGTTCAGAAGAGCGTTTCCAGCCGCATCACTTACAGCTTTGCCATACAAGGTGCCATTATTCGTTAAGGTTATTATGGCTTCGGGAGTAGTTTGGATAGAAAACGCAGACATACCCATAAACAGAACAGGATTGTAAGTAGCTGTAATAACTTCTGGATTCTTTGTGCGAACCATTAAAGAGGCATCGCCAAATATTGTCCAACATTTGTATTCGCTGATTCCGCTGGTACCATATACTTCGATCATCTTGGACGAGCCGTTGTAATAAAGGCTTCCGATGCGGTGTTTAGCATTTGCGATAATCAGATCGGTTACTTCGTCCTGTCCGCGCATGGGGGGATTCCAGCCTTGATTTATTGTAGAGGCATAGAAAGCTACAGCTCCGGTAGGATTTCCAGAAACATTATCAGTGGCTCTTAACCAGGCTTCTGCAAAACATGTCTGGCTTACAAAGTTGCCATTCACACAGGCTACAGATACAACAAAGGGAAGCATATTGGTATTGGTTAAAGCATTTACATTGGCGTTGTTAAAACCGGTGGTTACCCAGGAAGTATCGGAACCGTGACCGACATAATTGCCAAAGCCACGTCCCTGATTAAGATTAGTGGTAACCATAGCAGCAGTAGCACCTTGGGCTTGGTATACCTGATCAACGCTGGTGTATCCATAAGTTAACAGGTCTGTGCGGATCAATTCCATGTGGGCTTGATCACTTTCGCCCATATCACCCTGGCTACCTCCACCTTCGTTCGAGGCAATTCCAAAACCCTTCTGCAGCCAGGTAGCTCCTGCGGCTAAATCACGTTCGTATTGAACGCTGCGTTGTACTTGGGTATTAAGCTCTAAAACTGTTTGAGCCGAAAAACGACCCACGTAGATATCGGGATAGCTATCCCCTCCTGCTACTAAAGCAAAAGAGGGATCGCTGCCACCACCACCTGAAGAAAGGGTTGGCACCTGAGGTGCATCACCCACAATCTGCACAAACATCAAGCCGATATTCAGATCATACTGGTTTTGGATATAGGTTTTTATCTGATTTGCTGTGGGACCTGCTACTGTTACATCCACTACATCAACTGTAAAGCCAATCTGACGTTTCCAATCCACCCAAGGCTGAATAGCAGCATCGAACATACTGTGTTTGATCACCAAAATGCGACCCTCTTCCCCAAGTGAAGGATATTTTGCATCGCCAAAATTGAGGAACATGTTTTGATACATTTCCTCAAAATAGCGGGAGTAAGAGGTTTTGGGTGATGTAATAGCATTCGTGAAATCGGTGCCGGCAGCCTGTAACGCTACCTTCAGCTTGGTATAAACCCTAAGGGTTCCGGTAGCAGGAAAATATTGAAAAGGCTGAAACCGAACAGTTATTCCGCGATAATCGCGCATAATAAAGGGTTCGGTAAGATAAGCTGTTTCTTCTGGATAGCTGCTGCTTCCATTATAAAAATCAGCAAAGCTATACGGAACAGAATCAGGATCGATATCACGGGTTAAATTTCCTTTGGAAGGAGCAATCGGCATGGCAAGATCAATATATTCGTTTCCGATTACACTTAGCTGCATAGCAGCAGTTCCGGGAATAATTACACTCTTGGCAAGCACAGGCAATTGAGGTAAGCCTGCTTCCAAGGTTAATCCTGCCTTTTTTAGTGACAGGTTATACCACTGAGTTCCATTTATTTCAACCGGTTCACGATTGAAACTTCCCAGGGTAAACTCAAGTTCCATAGAATTAGTATTGCTTTGGGTTAGGCGAATATCATTTGGATATGCGCTTACCACCATTTGCTCTGCAGACAGCGCAATTAACGCAAAAAGCAGGCATAACAGGACGAATAATTGTTTCATGGGTTCCTCCACGTATTATACACTATATTTATTTTTTGATCAAGTCGTTGGATATGGTTAAAATATAAAAAATTCATTGTAGCCTATAAGAATTGGGTAGGCACCCCAGGGATGCCTACCCATTCAGTTCTCTATTTCATCAGCATCATTTTTTGGGTGGAGGAGAAATTGGTAGCATCCATGCGGTAGAAATAAATACCACTGGCAACGCTTTGACCACGATCATCCACACCATTCCAGATAACCCTATGGTTACCTGATGTTTTGGTTTCGTTCACTAAGCTTCTGATAAGCTGACCTTTAAGGTTATAAATACTAAGCTTCACCATACCGGATTCCTTCACAGAATAGCGAATGGTGGTTTCAGGATTGAAGGGATTGGGGAAGTTTCGTTCCAAAGCAGTAATTACAGGAGTGACTGGATCTTCTGTAGAGGAACCACTTTGCACAACAACCGGAATTTCCAATGAAGCATTATTGGGATCATTGGAGGTGATTAGCAACTGTGCGGTAAAGCTATTCACTGTGGCTCCGGCAGTATAGCTAAGACTGAAGATTTGGGTGCTTGAAGCTGGAATCTGGTAGGTGTAATCCATAGGCAAAGCAGTTCCATTCATGCTTAAGCTGAAACCTGCTGGAATTGATACCATTCCCTGCATAGCTGCGCTACCCAGATTTCTAATGGCAAAATCTGCACTAACTGTGCTATTGGGCTGTACATTTGCCAAAAGTATCTGTTCTGTTCCAGTGTACAACATAGGATAATTGGATTGACCACTTGCTGGGAAGGTGATATCGTCCAGCCAGGCACAATCACTACCGCTTGTATCGGAACCATCTTTGGAGTATGTCCATTTGAAGGTACGTGCACCAGCAGTAACAGGATAGCTAACTTCTGACCATGCTACGGTTCCGCTCCACGAGCCCATTTCTGTTCCATCAATGTAGAATTTCAGGAAATCGTAATTGGATTCACTGCTAACCTTTCTCCAGAATTTGATGGTGCCATTCATGGGAACTTGTTGAGCAAGCTGCAACGAAGTATTGCCATTATGGCCTATGGTGCCGGATTTTGCCGCATAATTTCCACCATGGACATTTGAGCTATTGCTTTCTATTACCCAGGGGCTGCTACTGTTGTTAATCCAGGGGAAAGAGGTGAAGTTATTGGTTTCGAATCCTTCACCTACAGCTCCAATAGGAACAATAATATTGTGGTTCAACATTTGGATGCCAGCATCCAAAGCCAAACCGATTGGAATCATTGTGCCATCTGGAATACCG
>JAQVMI010000152.1 GCA_028703735.1 Candidatus Cloacimonadota bacterium
TTTTGGTAATGCCCAATAAAAGCTGCTCAAATTGTGCAGGAGTCTTGTCGTATTCAAGTGTTTCGCGGTTTTCTTTCTCCACCAATATCTTATCAACAATGTCACCTTGCAGGAAACTGGTGCTTCCGCTATCGGTGATACGCACTTTTTTAAACATTTGGCGGATGATAACGCTTACGTGTTTATCGTCTATTTTTACACCTTGCTTACGATAGATTTCCTGAACCTCATTAAGGATAAGCAATTGCGCTTCGATAACACCCTTCACCAGCATATCATGCGGATCGAAAGGTCCATCGGATAAAGCATCACCGCTTTCCACATAGTCACCTTGGTGAACAATAATTCTTTTTCCGGAGGGAATCATATATTTACGTCCCGCAAGAGGCTGACGGATGGTTACAGCATCAGCGGAAGCTACGATGCTTTCCTGTTCTTCGGGGACTGCATAAAGCTTTCCACAAAGAGGTGCTCCTGTTTTTACTGCTTCGTCGTTCTTCACAATAATCTGCATACCCTTGGGAATTTCGTAAGTCATAGCTTTCTGATTTCGTTTTGCAACCTGCACATACTTCTTCTTATTCTCTTCAATAATGGTTACTTTCCCATCATTTTCGGAATACACCACTTTCTCTGAAAGAATTACGATAAATTGCTTCTTATCATCATCGGTAATTACTGCCACCTTCCCATCACAGGGAGAGAAAAGTCCATTTGAAGGAGTAACAAAGATATCGCGACCAGTTTTCTTCAATCCACCAATGGTAACAATACCATCAATATCAGAGATCTTGGCTTTGTCCTTTGGTACACGTGCTTCAAACAAATCCTGCACACGGGGAAGTCCACCGGTGATATCACGTTGTTTAATAGTCATACGTGATGTTTGTCCCAGAATATCTCCAGTATGCACAAAACTACCATCTTCCACACGGATCACAAGTCCAGTTGGTAAGGGTATCAAACGGACTGTTCCGTCCTCGCCCACAACCTTAAACTGAGGTTGTTTCTTACGATCTTTGGATTCGATAATTGTGATATCTCTGGTAAAGGTGATGTCGTTATATTCCTCTTTATAGGTGATGTCCTTAATGAAGTTTTCATAATGGAGCACACCTTTAGCAGTGGAGATTAAGGGGTTATTAAATTGATCCCAGGAGAGCAGCTTAGTATCCTTGGTAACTTTTTGACCATCCTGCACATGCACTGTGGCGGCATATTCCACTTTAAACTCTTCCAGTATCTTACTATCATCCTTTTCGTCTATTACTAACAGTCTGCCCAAATGGCTAACCGAAATAAGCTGATTTTCAGGATTGGTAACGGTATTCATCCTATCAAAACGGGTAACACCATCCAGGCTTGCCACTACTTCGGCAAGATCTGTTGCTGTGGAGGCTGCACCACCGATGTGGAAGGTTCTAAGGGTTAGCTGAGTTCCGGGTTCACCGATACTCTGTGCTGCTACTATTCCAACCGGGTCTCCGATGGTAGCAGGTTTTTGGGTGGACAGGTTACGTCCATAACACTTTGCACAAATACCCCTATCTGCTTCGCAGGTTAATGCACTGCGAACATGCACAGATATCAATCCATGATTCTGCAGGGTACGTGCCATTTTATTGCTAATTTCCTCTCCGGCTGCTACAAGTACCTTACCGGTGATGGGGCTAATAACATCATCCACAACTGTTCTGCCCTGAATACGTTCTGCAAGGGTTTGCACCACTTCGTTGCCTTCTTTCAGCACCGTCATGTGAACCCCACGGGCAGTTCCACAATCCTCTAAAGTGATGATAGCATTTTGAGCCACATCCACTAAGCGGCGGGTAAGATAACCTGCGTCTGCTGTTTTAAGTGCGGTATCAGCCAAACCTTTACGGGCTCCGTGAGTGGAAACAAAGTATTCCAACACAGTTAAGCCTTCTTTGAAGTTCGATTTAATGGGTGTTTCTATAACGTCTGCACCACCGCCGGCACCAATTTTGGTTGGCTTGTCCATCAGTCCGCGCATACCGCCCAATTGCTTGATCTGATCTTTACTACCACGAGCACCGGATTTGTACATCATGTAGATGGAGTTTAATCCATGACGTGCCTGAGAGAGTTCGTTCATCATATCATCTGTGACCCGGACTGTAGTTTTCTTCCATTGTTCAACCACACGTCCAAAGCGTTCGTTTTCTGTGATTCCACCTTTTTGATGCAGATCGGTAATCTTCTTCACTTCCTCTTCGGATTGTGCGATAATGGCTGCCTTAGTTTCCGGCACTACAATATCTCCGAAACTAAAGGTAACCCCTGCACGTGTGGCATAGCGGAATCCCAGAGATTTTAATTCGTCCAGGATAACAGCCGTACGCCATTGACCCACGGCATCAAAGCATAACATTGCCAAATCGTTCAGCTTACCTTTATCATAGGTAATATTCTGGAAACCGACTTCGGAAGGTATAATCTGATTAAAGAGAACGCGTCCAACCGTAGTTATCAAGTATTCTGAACCAATTTTTGCTCTTATCCAGGTATGCAGATCTAATGTGCGCTCTATCACTTTATCACCTTTTACACTACATAGCATTTCTTCTGCTTCATAGGCGGCAATAACGTCATCAGCACCATAAAAATGGCGTAGCTTGTCAAAATCCAATGGAGGCGCAGTTTCTTCCATGGTTAGATAATAGCATCCCAACACGATATCTTGGTTTGCAGCCATAGCCAAACGTCCGTTGGAAGGCAACAGCAGATTACGTGTGGAAAGCATCAGCACTCTGGCTTCAATTTGAGCTTCCAAAGATAGAGGGACATACACACCCATCTGGTCACCATCAAAGTCTGCATTAAAGGGAACGCAAACCATGGGATGCAGCTGGATGGCTTTATTATCGGTAAGCACAGGCATAAAAGCCTGAATACCCAATCTATGCAAAGTAGGAGCACGGTTTAATAATACCGGATAATCCTTAATTACTTCTTCCAGGATACTCCAGATTTCAGGCTGTTTCTTTTCGATAAGCTTCTTGGCGTTCTTTACCTTGTCCACTTCACCCATTTTTTGCAGCTTTTCGATTAGATAGGGCTTGAATAGTTCCACGGCCATATCTTTGGGGATACCGCACTGATAAAGCTTTAGTTCCGGACCCACTGTGATAACTGACCGTCCCGAATAATCAACGCGCTTACCCAGTAAATTCTGGCGAAAACGACCTTGCTTACCTTTAAGCTGATCAGTCAGCGATTTAAGGGGTCTGTTTCCGCGTCCACGAACCGGACGAGCCTTGCGGCTATTGTCTATAAGTGCGTCAACCGCTTCTTGCAGCATCCGCTTTTCGTTGCGGAGAATAACCTCGGGTGCTCTGATTTCTAACAATCCTTTCAGACGGTTATTACGAGTTATCACTCTGCGGTAAAGATCGTTAAAATCTGCCGTAGCAAAGCGACCACCCTCAAGCGGGACAAGGGGTCTAAGCGTAGGAGGCAATACAGGCAGAGCTTCCATTATCATATGCTCTGGCTTATTACCGCTTTTTATAAATGCATCCACAATCTTCAGTTTGTTGATCAGCTTTTGCTTACGCAAGGCAGATTCTTCAAATTTGAGACGGGTTCTAAGATCAAGAGCATCATTCTTCAAATTTATCCGAACCAGCAGTTCTTTGATAGCTTCTGCACCCATCAGGGCAATGAAGTTATCTCCTACCTTATCTCTAATTTCATAGTATTCATCTACTTCCAATAGCTCCATCTTCTCGTAGGGGCTATCACCGGGATCAATTACTATGTAAGATTCGTAATAAAGAACCCTTTCCAAATCCTTAATCGTCATATCAAGAATTGTACCAATTTTACTGGGGGCACTTTTCACGAACCAAATATGGGCGATTGGAACCGCAAGATCTATGTGTCCCATACGAGTTCTACGTACGCGGGAGGTTGTTACCAACACATTACAGCGATCGCAAACTGTGTTCTGGAACCGTTTCTTTTTATACTTACCGCAGGCGCATTCATAATCCCTTTCAGGACCAAAAATTCGCTCGCAGAACAAGCCATCTTTTTCTGGCTTCAAGGTTCGATAGTTCAGAGTATCCGGTTTGGTTACTTCTCCATGAGACCATTCGCTTACGATTGTTTCCGGTGAGGCAATCTTGATGCGTACTGCATCATATTCGTTGGGTCTAATTTCACGTCTTGTATCTTTTAACACGATTGTTCCCTCCTATCGGTTCTCTTCATCTTTGATAAATTCTATATCAAAGCCAAGAGATTTAAGCTCACTGGTGAGCACGTTAAAGGATTCCGGCACTCCGGGAGGGGGTGGATTTTCCCCGCGAGTGATTGCCTTGAAAGCGTTGTTACGCCCATCAACATCATCGCTTTTTATTGTAAGCATTTCTTCCAGAAGATGTGCTGCTCCATAAGCTTCCAATGCCCATACTTCCATTTCACCCAAGCGTTGACCACCATGCTGGGCTTTTCCACCCAAAGGTTGCTGCGTGATAAGGGAATAGGGACCTGTGGAACGAGCGTGCATTTTATCTGCCACAAGGTGATTTAGTTTCATCATATAGATAACACCGACGGTAACCCTTTCTTTGAATGGTTCGCCAGATTTTCCGTCGTACAATGTATTTTTCCCGTCTTCTGCCAAGCCGGCTTTGCGAAGTTCAGCCCGGATGTCTTCGTTTGTGGCACCGTCAAATATCGGAGTTTCCACTTCGAAGCCAAGGGCTCTGGCAGCCATACCCAAGTGAGTTTCCATGATCTGCCCAATGTTCATACGTGAGGGCACACCCAACGGGTTTAGCACGATATCAACAGGAGTTCCATCCTCTAAGAATGGCATGTCTGCAATAGGTGCCACAATAGAGATAACACCTTTGTTTCCATGGCGTCCTGCCATTTTGTCGCCCACTTCAATCTTGCGTTTCTTGGCTACATAAACCTTCACCATTTTGCGAACTCCGTATTGAAGTTCATCACCATGCTTGATGCGTTCGCGGGATTTCTTGTAAACATTATCGCTTTGCTCTAAAGATTGTTTTATCTTCAAGGCTATCTGTGTGTAAATGTAGTCGTTAGTAGCAGAATCTTCTACTAATTCCACATCAAGATCAAGCTTTTTAAAATTGATGCGCTTTATATCGTCTTTGGATATCTTCTTTCCAGGTGCAATAAAGTGTGTATTGGTTTTCTCGTCCCATACTGTTTTTGCCACCTGTCCTATTAGAACTGTAGAAAGCTTTTCTTCTTTGAATTCTTCCACTTTCTTTCTGCGTAAAGCAAGATCAGCTTTTAGCTTGGTTATCTTGTCCTCGTTCTCTTCTTCCATGTCGCTACCTTCTTCAAGACGGGAGAACACTTTTACATCAATAACCACACCTTCCATACCAGGCTTGGCTTTCAGAG
>JAQVMI010000153.1 GCA_028703735.1 Candidatus Cloacimonadota bacterium
TTCTTGTTATCCTTGTTATCGATACGCTTGATGCGGTGGCTTATCGGAGGCAGATGGTTATCTGTTGCCCACTGATCGAAGTCGGCAAGAATGCGTGCCTGACCATAGGTGGTTTCGCAGGCAGCTCTGGATTTAACTCTGTAGATTCGATCCAATTCCTGATAGGCATCATAGTAGTATCTGAAGAACTTGGTATTCTCAGTCTGACGAATCCAGACATGGATCACATAGAACCTGTTACCATCATAGCCTATGGAGATAACAGCCTTGTAGCAACCCTTCTCTCCCCAAGCAGGATCGGCATAGAGCCAGACCCGCTTCATTTGAGATGGCTCAGGCAGGGTTCTATACTTGGTGAACCAGTGGTTCTTGAAGATGTTCCCTTCGATTACCGGCTGACCAAGCATCTCCCTCTGATAGCTCAGTCCACGAAAACCTGTGATTCCAATCGCGGATGAAATTTTGGAAACCACAAAAAGAAGACCTCTTACCGATACGGATTTAGGCAAGATACTAAACCTTCTGTCATAAAAGAAAAGGGGAGCATAAAAAGACTCCCCTGCATTACATTTTGTGTATCCACCATTACTATGGGTGGTAACTTGAAAATTTATTCCGGTCCCATTGCCTTAACCCGGTAGAAGCGGTTACTTCCATCCATAGGTATGGTGATCGAAAGTTGTCCGGTGCTTGCGCCGGGAATATCAATCCAGCTTTGGGCATAGGGATCGGTGGCGGTTTGCACATAATACAATCCAGCTCCTGGAACTAAGTCCCAAGTGAGTGTTACAGTTTGTTGTAATGGCGAAACGGAAATAATCACATTTTGAGGAGAAGCCAGAGAAGTAAAGTTAGATTCCCGGCATCCTATTGCAGGTGGGTTATTGCGTAAATCTCCTACAATATCTTCTCCGATCCCGCTGTAGATTATTCCGGCAAAACGTGCCGGAGAGCCTGCAGTTAGCTCGAAGCTGTTATCCTGTAACAGGGGATCGGCAAACACGCTGTATTGATCACCAGTATTGCTATTCCAAACCGTAGAATTATTTATGTTTATACTTCCCAATTTCACAGTATTGGCACCAAGGCTGTGGTAAAGGTTATGTGTCCACATCCCTGCCTGAAAATCGGCAAGTTGATTGAACCAGGCTGCATAACCTGCTGCTGCCACACAGATATTGTTTTGGAATGCCAATCCTGGGCTGGAGGCATTTTGATAGAAGGCTGTCGCACTGCCACTGGAAGAAGAATTGATGATAGTATTATAGATCATATCCACATTGGGGCTGTTTTCCAGATACAGGGAACTGCTTACATTCTGTCCGGTGCGGATGTAATTATTTGCCACCAGATGAGTTCCACTGCCCAAATTGTAAAGCCTAACGCCATATTGTCCATTTCCGGTTACCTGATTTGCTACCATGCTGAGGTCGGTTATACCACTGCTAATTGATAGCCCCATATTGCGGAAACCCTGAATGATGTTTCTCTCAAGTAAGGGAGCAGCCACGTAGCTCAAGTAAATCCCTTGATAATTATTGCTGAAGGTGTTATCACTTAGCACCAAGCCACTATTTAGCATTCCGGATTGTTGAGAAGCGCTGATGCTGATTCCGTAGGGTAGATTCACAACCATGCAATTGCTCATCTGCACATTGTCCAAAATCGCTCCGCTGGTGTAAAGTGCTGCGCTGTTATAGTTACTCTGAGTGTTGGCAGGGGTGGTGAAACTGCAATTGTCTATCACCAGGTCTTTGATGTAACGCTGCATTTCGATGGCTTTAGAATAATATGCATTTCCTGCGCTAAAAGCCAGATTGGTGAGGGATAGATTGCGGGTGTTATAAAGCTTCAGGATGTAATTATCGGCGTCTGAGGTGGCTGTTTTCTGCAGGATAGGAGCATTAGCAGACACACCCCCGTTGATTGTGATGCTGTTTGTAAGAGTATTGGGAATGTAACCCATGGTAAGCGATGTGTTCATTGCTCCGGGGGCTAATTGCAGAGTTACATTTGCGCTAATACCCCTTTTTTGCAACGCATCCCAGACCATAGCCAGATCGGTAAAGCTTTCACCAGAACCCACATAAACGGTTCCGGAAAGGGGTGATCCGGTATCAGCAATGGTGGTGGCACCAAGATCGGGGGTTCCATTCCACAGGTTACCATCAATATCGGCGATGCTGCTGGAGCTGGCAGCTTTATTACGCAGATAAGTGCATTGAGTGTAGCCCTCTGCATTCTGCAAAGGATTGGCATAGTAACCATTGGGATCCATCAGAGCCAGAAATTCCTCTGCGGTGTATTTGTTAGTGGATTCCGTGGCTAAGTGCTTAGCGCTGTTATACCAGGCATTATTTTGGAATACGTAATCCGTGCACTGGCTTAAGGTGACAGCATAACCGCTGGTGGGGGCAGAAATTATATTATTCCAAAAGCTGGAAAGGCTAACATTGCTGAGGGCAAGGGCACAGCCATATTCGTAGAAGGTGCTGTTATCACTGATGATGGTATTGTGGTTTAGATACAGATGGCTGGAATTGTATATGGACAGGGCTATCACGGATTGGGCAGAGCTTTGATCTGCCTTGATGATGTTGTTCAAAATCCTGAATCCGTTGTAGATACTTCCGTTACAATTAGACAGGCTTACTGCCGTGCCGGTGCTATAGGAGCCGGCATAGCCCGAGGAGAGGATTTTATTGTTCGAAATCTCGTTATCGCCGGTAATGTAAGATAAACCTATCGCCTGAGTAGCTCCCAGCATTTCATTGCCACTAATCTTCACATCCACAGCTTTTTGGATGGAGATGGGATAGCCAACATTGGTGAAGGTATTGTCCAACACATCTATTCCGGTGTAACTTAGGCTTGCCCAATAGTACCCAGGGATATTGATTCCCGTGCTGCCACCTGTGAATGTACATTCGGATACAGAAAGATCTATCCCTTGAAAATCTCCGGTGCTGATGCCGGTATTGGACGAAGTCTGGGCATTAGTCATATTAAAGCTGGATTCTGAGATGCTAACCCCTTCGCATCTGCCATCCAGCACAAAGAAAGTGCTTTGATGGTTAGCAGGAATCAGAGCCATATCCAAACCGCTGAAATGGATGTTTTTTACTCCCACCAGACGGAAGAAATAGTTTTCGTAGGCATAGGTGTTTTCCGGCTGCATGCGGAAAGTAACCCCATTTAAAGCATTGAAATATACGTGCAGATTGCTGCTGGCTTTGGGGAAATCGGTTATTTCATTATATCCGGGATAAGTTCCCAGGGTGATATTGAAGGTTACGCTTTCCCTGATGCCATATAGTTCCAAGGCTTCGATGGCAGCTTCCATGGTGGCAAAATCGCAGGCTACCGCTCCAATGGTATAAGTTCCTGCCAAACGGTTATCTACGATGGCACCGGTCTGTTGATCGGCTCCGATATCAAAGACACTACCGCGAGGTTCATTATCCATATCGGTAGTGATTTCGGTGCGAAACATGCCTACCTGACGCAGCCAGGGACTTTCTGTATGCAGATCGGCAGTAAAATGAGGATTCAAACCGATAGAATGTTGGTTATAGTCGGGGAGTCCACTTTGCAGAGTGCTAAGTGAGGCGTATTCTGTGCCCATCTTTACAAATTGTGATCCCTCTGAATAATAGCAATTGTAATCCACTATTTTATTGGCAGCGGGAGTGAAATAGCCAATATCCATGGCATGCCCAAGGGTGGAAGCGAATATATTATTAACTATATCCAGATCGGTGCCCAGTTCGTATACATAGAATGCTTTGGCGTTTTCACCCTGAACCTGCACGGAGTTGTTCAGCACTGAAATCATATTGCCTGCTACAGTTATCCCGTTTGTGCCACCGCCAATTAGCTTCACTGTGTTATTCGCCACTAAACTGCGGATGCTGGCGGTGCCAGAACAATGTAAGGCGATACCTGTTTTGGTGCCCGTGATGCGGTTTTGCAAAATAGATACGTTCACAGAGCTGCTGATATTTATGTGGTTATATCTGGCATTGGTGAAGGTGCTATTTTCCACCCTGTAGCCATTGGTGGATTGGGCGTAAATGGAGTAATATTGATCATCAAAAGAGCTGCCATACACGCTCCAGTTTTCGCCATAACTGCCTATGCCATAGCCATTACCACTAAAAACACCAGAGAAAAGATCTATGTTTTTGGCTTCCGAACCGTAAAGCGTCCCCAAACTGATGCCACCAGTGTTGGCAGGGGCAGTGAAGTGGATAAATTGAAGATCCAGATCGTGATTGTAACCGCTAAGCAGCAGCAGATTGGAATTCGCAACTGCGGTAGTGCTGAAAAACAGATTGGAAAGCTTCACATAGCTGCTGCGGATAATGTTCATCACATAAGGTGCAGCAGCAGTTTGGTCGGAATAGCTAAGGGTGGAATTTTCCGCTGTTACAGACCGAAGAGTTACCAGGTTTGCCTCGCTGGCGTTGGGAATGGCGTGCAGCACAACCTGTTCTTCATACAAAGTCTGGGTTAAATTTCCATTTACCGCGGCACAAACTCCTCTTTGTGCTAAAGCATTGCAAAATTCCTGTAGAGTGCTGAAATCTTCGGCACTGCCAATGGTGTATGTTCCGCTCATAGGAGTCATCCCTGCTCCGGCAGAATATTCATGTGCGCCAATATCGCTGTTACTAAGGCTGCGGGTAAAACCATTATAATCCACTGTCACCGCTGTGGAAGGATACAGATTGTCCATTGCGGCAGAGGTGGGACTAAGAAACTCTCCGCTAAAAAAGGGATTGTAGGACACATTATCAGTTTGAGTATAGGCATTGTATAGGGATAGCTCTTTGTAAGAATCGTTAGAAATCTTAGCCACATTCAAGCCATAACTGTAAACGTTATTGTGTTCTATTATATTACGTTGGTTAGAGGTGGGATCAACTGCTGAAGAGCTGAGGGCAATAGCTGCTCCGCTACAGATAAAGTGATTTTTCCTTACCTGATTGCCAGTGCCGCTAATAACTGCGGCAAAGCGATTGTAGCTTTCAGCACTGCTATTTACTACGGAATTGTGCATTATCAACAGGTCTGTTCCATAAACGCTCATCCCATAATAGCCAGTAGAGCTGATGATATTATTGAAGATATGTGGCACAGTGGTATTGGAGCTAAGATATTGGGCATTGATACCTGTGTAACAATTGGTAAGCCTGTTTCCGCTAATTTCCAAAGAGCCGTTACCGCTATTGAGATCAAAGCCACCATACATATCTTCCAGGGTATTATCCTGCAATTGCAGGTTTGAAAAGCGCAGCAGATAAATGCCCAGATAGCCATCGGCAAAGTAGTTATTCAAAATCTCCCAAT
>JAQVMI010000154.1 GCA_028703735.1 Candidatus Cloacimonadota bacterium
TTTTGGTTTTCTGCTATTATGAATAATATGAAGAAGTTCAGTATCCTTAATGTATACCAAATCCTTGTAGTAATCATTATAGCTACAATATTCAGCTCCTGTAAACAAGAATCGTCGTCTATGCCTGAGGTAATTTATCCAGGATTAAACAAGTCCAATGATAGCTTAAAGGCTTTTGTAATAAAGTTTCGCCCCCAATGGTATCATCAAGCACAATTTGCGGGAGTTTACGTGGCAGCAAAAAAGGGATTCTACAAAGACTATGGAATTGAGGTGGAAATTCAAGCTGGAGGACCTGATTTTCCTGCTTATGAATCCATCGAATCTGGCATCACAGATATCACTCAGCTATTTCTGCTAACTGCTTTAATCAGAGATTCCGAACGGAACAATTTGGTAAATCTACTACAATTATCCCAAAAATCATCTTTGATGCTTGTAGCAAAGAAATCCAGAGGTATTAATAACATATCGGATATGCAACACAAGAATATAGGCCTTTGGAGAACCGATTTTAGAGAGTTGTCACTTATCTTCTTAGAGCAGAATAAACTGAACATGAATTTAATAAATGTTGATTGGACGATTAATCTCTTCCTACATGACGTTGTGGAAGTGATTAATGTGATGCGTTACAATGAATACCACCAGATATTACAAGCCGGTGTTGATCCAGATGATTTGTTTATTGTTCCCTTTAGTGAAGTTGGCTTGAACATTGTTGAGGACGGGTTATATACCACCAGGGAATTCTATGAACAGCATACAAAAGAATGTATCAATTTTGCAGAGGCAACTATGGATGGTTGGCTATACGCAATAAATCACCAGGAGGAGACACTTGATCTGGTATTGAACATAATGCAACGACATCATATTCGGGCAAATAGACCCCATCAAGCTTGGATGTTAAAAGAAATGAGAGAGGTCATTCTTGCACGTCCGAAGGGAATTGGCAAGCTCCCCGAAGCTGATTTCGAATATGCCAAGAAATTGCTTGAAAACCAAAATATTAATGCCAGTAAGCAAGCCTATAAGGATTTTATGCCTAATGCCCACTAAAAATGATGATCGCACCCTCGCCAATCAGATAATCACCTTCATTTTCTTTTATCTGGCAATAATATTTATTACATCGATAGGCTCTACCTTTTTCATATTCTCACGAATTATGCTGGCTAATTCCCGTGATTCAATTAGCCATCTTACAACTGGAACAATAAACGAAATAGACGCACGTCTTGATAAGGTGTCTGCAATTGCCCGAGATGCATACGTACTCCATACAACCAAGCTTCTGGACGAAAACACCCTTAATAGTTACATCCATGGTATCATAAACGAGTATCCCGAGATCAGTTCAGTTTGTATTGCTTACGATCCATCCCTGACAAAAGTGCCTAATGCACGAACCTTGTTTCAGGAACATAATGAATACCTGATGCGAAGCGAAACAAATACCGATTATCAGTTTATGGATTGGTTTCAGATACCATTTTACGTGCAGAAGAATCTTTGGACTGAGCCGTGGTTCGATTCATATGCCTCAGAAAAATACCTAATTTCATATTGTCTGCCCATTTATAAAGAAGGAAAAGCCATTGGGATAATGCGTTTTGATACTGATCTCAGTTACCTTCAAAGCTTGGTTAGTCCTCTAAGAATTAAGAAAAGTGGGTACGCCTTTCTTATCTCAAAATTGGGCACCATAATAACTCATCCAACGGATTCATTTATCATGAATGAAAGCATCTTCTCCTTAGCGGAGTATTATGACGATGCTGATCTGCGAAAAATTGGAAAATCTATGATAGCAGGTGATGTGAACTTTGTCCAAATAAAAGGAAAATCTATTTTTCAAGATAGTTGGATTTATTTCGCCCCACTTTTATCAAATAACTGGTCTTTAGGGATTGTAATAGCCAATAGTGATGTTACACGGGACTTAAGATTGATTCTTGTAATTCAGGTTTTCATCTCAATACTTGTTTTCTTAGCGATTTCAATAATTGTGTATTCACGCACAAAAAACGTCTCAAAACCCCTACGAAAATTCACAGAATTAGCAGAAAACATTGGAAAAGGCGATTTCAATTCCAGCTTACCAGAAACAGGGAGTACATACGAAATTGTCCGTTTATCAAAATCATTTGGGGCTATGCAAGCATCACTTAAGGATTATATAAAGAATCTGGAAGTAACAAACCTGGAAAAAAATAGCATTCTAACTGAGGTTAGATTCGCTGCTGAGATTCAAAAGAACCTAATTCCCTCCAATACAGAACATCCTTTTGGGATAAACTCCCTAAGAGTATTTGGAGTTTTTGAACCTGCCAGCGAAATAGGTGGCGACCTTTACGACTATTTTATGCTGGATGAAAGTCATTTCTGCTTTGCTATTGCTGATGTGGTGGGAAAGGGAATTGTTGCAGCCATGACCATGACCATTGTGTCAACTTTTCTCCGCAGCTCTGCAACCCATTACAGCAGTTCAAACAGAATATTGCAGGAATTGAATAATTACCTTTGCTACAATAACATTGAAGCAAATTTCGTAACTGTTCTTTTGGGTATTATAAATATCAATAACGGAGTATTGGAGTTTTCGAATGCTGGTCATGTTCCCATGTTTATAAGGAAAATGGATAGAACCTACAAGAAATTCAGTGAAACTCATACCACTGCAATGGGTGTTTTCGAGAATTTACCAATAGAGAAAGAAACTGTTCAATTAGACATTGGTGATGAGATAATACTATTTACAGACGGCATAACTGAAGCTATGAATGCGAACGATGAGTTTTTGGGAATATCGGGTGTAGAAGAGATAATCTTGAAACTGGGCAACCCAGACCCAGAGAAAAGTGCAAACACAATTTTACAAAGAGTGCACGATTTTGCCAGTAATAAGAGTAGCAGAGATGATATTACAATTCTGGCAATAGACTACAGACATCCAAATCGATAGATGGCTTGCTTATCTACTACCTGCTGAGATTAATGTAGAAACTGCGAGGGCTACAGGCAAACTACCCTGAGATACTTTTTCTTTTAACTCTGGCAATAATTGTATAACAGCCTTACTTTGGTAGAAACTGTGCAGAACAGATTCTGCAAGTAGCGATTCGAACCACTGTATGCTTTGTTCGGTTCTACGCTTCTTAAAAGCTCCGCTATTAATTGTTGCGAGCTTGAAATCCTGGACAACATCCCAAATAACATCTAATCCATCATTAAACAAAGCAGAGCATAGAACTGCCTTAGTCTGCCAAGAATCTGTGGCATGGCGTATATAGTGCAAGGCATTACTAAATTCTTGTTTCGCTAACTCCGCTCTTTGAATATTATCACCATCCGATTTGTTGATTACAATCAGATCGGCAAGTTCAATAATGCCTTTCTTAATACCTTGCAATTCGTCTCCTGCTCCGGCAATTTGCATCAACAAGAAGAAATCTACCATGGATCTCACTGTTGTTTCTGATTGCCCTACTCCAACAGTTTCAATTAAGATGGTGTCATATCCGGCTGCTTCACAGAGAATAATTGATTCTCTTGTTTTTCTTGCGACTCCCCCCAAAACACCGGCACTGGGTGAGGGACGAATGAAGCTCGCAGGGTGGCAGGATAGCTTTTCCATGCGGGTTTTATCTCCCAAAATACTACCTTTACTAATACAGGAACTGGGATCAATCGCAAGAACGGCAACTTTATGCCCTTTCTCGATTAAGCTTAATCCAAAATTCTCGATAAAAGTGCTTTTACCAGCACCTGGAACACCTGTAATTCCTATTCTGATGGATGCACCCGATAGGGGCAGAAGCTGATTCAACAACTCCTGCCCCATCTGGAAATGCTTTTCAGAATTACTTTCTATTAGTGTGATAGCCTTTGATAACAAGGTTCTGTTAGAATCTCGTACACCTTCCACAAGTTCACTTAACTCATACTGTCTGGCTGTTTTCTTGTTGTCTCTGTTTGACATTGGATTCACTATAGTATTCTCACCAGAGACAATTCTGCTGGCAAACTCTGAACCAGAGTTAAGTGGAGCCCATTCGGGTTTACGCTTATCGCTCATCCATTTCCCAGTAATTTATCCATAATTAGTGTAGCAGCTTCCGGTAGCTTGGTGCCAGGACCAAAAATAGCTGCTGCTCCATGTTGATATAAGAATTCATAATCCTGTGCTGGAATAACGCCACCTACAATAACCAGAATATCTTCTCTACCATTTTTCTTAAGTTCTTCCATCAATTGAGGTAGAAGAATTTTATGGCCTGCTGCCAGAGAACTCATCCCTACAATATGAACATCGTTTTCCACAGCTTGACGAGCTGTCTCTTCCGGAGTTTGGAAAAGAGGACCCATATCCACATCAAAACCCATGTCGGCATATGCAGTGGCTACAACTTTCGCACCACGATCATGACCATCTTGACCCATCTTTGCAATTAGAATGCGGGGTCGGCGACCTTCTTGCTCTGCGAATTTATCTGTTAACAGTCTTACTTTCTCTATATCATCCATTTTTGCATACTCGCTACTATATACGTTATTTATCATACGGATGGTAGCCTGATGGCGTCCAAACACCTTTTCCATCGCATCAGATATCTCACCTAAAGAGGCACGTTTCCTGGCTGCATCAATAGCAAGCTCCAAAAGATTTCCCTCTCCTGTTTCTGCGCATTTGGTGATAGCACTAAGCGATGCTGCAACATCATTGCTGTTTCGTTCATTGCGTAGTTTCGCCAATCTGGCAAGCTGAGCAGAACGAACAGCAGTGTTATCCACTTCCAAAATGTCCATGGGAGCTTCCTGTTCAAGGCGATACTTATTAACACCTACAATTGTGTCGGCACCAGAATCTATCTTAGCCTGACGTCGGGCAGAAGCCTCTTCAATTCGCATTTTGGGCAATCCTGTTTCGATTGCTTTTGCCATTCCACCAAGTTTCTCTACTTCCATAATATGGTTCCAGGCTTTGTGCATCAAAGAATCAGTTAAAGATTCTACATAATAAGAACCTGCCCACGGGTCTATAACTTTGCAAACTCCTGTCTCATTCTGCAAATACAGCTGGGTATTACGTGCAATTCTGGCAGAGAAATCTGTGGGTAAGGCTATTGCTTCATCCAATGAATTAGTATGCAGCGATTGAGTATGCCCCATTGTGGCAGCTAAAGCCTCAATCGTAGTTCGGATTATGTTATTATAGGGGTCCTGCTCCGTAAGGCTCCATCCGGAGGTCTGTGAATGAGTTCTAAGCGCCATGGACTTGGGATTCTTAGGGTTAAAGTCTTTAATAATCTTTGCCCAAAGAACTCTTGCACC
>JAQVMI010000155.1 GCA_028703735.1 Candidatus Cloacimonadota bacterium
TCATAGGGGTGGCAATCATAGGGGTGGCAATCTCCCGATTGCCACAGCGTCCGCAGGACGCTTTAAAAGCAGCTCCGCTGCTTGTGTCAATCAGGAGATTGACACCCCAATGGTTGGAACCCCTATAACCCCAGTTCTTGGTTAGGTTGCGTTTCTTATGTTCCATTATACTTTCCCTATCTGTTCTTCTTGCAAAAGGCAAAAAGGACAAAACCCCAAAATCAAGGGGAAACCCTAACGCAGCGAAAGCCTATATCGTAGTACGTGCTAGTCGCATAGTCGCTGCTCCGACCGGAAACAGTGCAGTCGGTGGCAAAGTTGAACCAGCTACCGCCGCGGCCCACACGGTAGGAACCGCTACTTGCTCCTGTGGGATTATTTTGTGAACCACTTGGATAGCTGCCATAGATATCCCAAGTCCATTCCCAAACGTTACCACTCATGTCAAAGATGCCAAGCTCATTGGCTGCCAAGCCTCCTACTGTATTGGTGGAGTTATTAGCCGAACCCCAATTATCCCAATACCTGCCAACTGCATTCAGGTCATTACTTCCACTATAGGTATAATTATGCGTCAGGTTACCACCCCTGGCAGCAAACATCCATTCCATCTCGGTGGGCAGACGGTAACCATTGGCTGTCCAGTTACAGTTTACATTGGTGTGATTCGCATCACTTGTGTTCCACCCTGTGGACCAACTATCCGGATTAGTCCCAAACGTGCTGTAACTATAGCAAGGGGTAAGCCCTTCCTGCAGACTCCGCCGGTTGCAATACTCAATTGCATTGAACCAGCTAACATAATAAATGGGATAGTTAGAGCCAACCCCATATCCTGTGGCAGGATTCGTTCCCATCACTGCTTGATAATCTGCTTGGGTAAGTTCATATTTATCGATATAAAAGGAAGATAGTGTTACATCTGAAGTGCCATTATTAAAGGTTCCCCCTTCCACAAACACGAAATTTGCCGGCATATCCGATGCCCCATCATCAGCAGTAATTTTGAAGCGGTAATTGCTGCCAAGCACATTGGGATGCTCATTTGCCACATCCCATACGATATGCTTATTGGTTCCAGACAAAATTCCACTACCAATATCGCTGCCAGTTTCGATTAGGTTACAAGAAACATTCCAGGTTAGCCCGTCATCATCCGAAACCTGCATACTGATGTTTAGGGTATCGCTATTAGCATCATATACATCATAGTATATATCCATCATCATGCTTGCATCGTCTCGTTGCATTGCCTGAACGTTACTTACCACGGGAGCAATGTTTACCACTTGCTGCACGGTTAGCTCTATGGGTATCTCAAGTGAGGGTGTATCGGGATCGTTGGAATTAATAGTTAAAGTATAATTATAAACCCCAGGGTCTGCTCCGGTAGTAGAAATATTTAAGTAGCAGGTAGAGCTATATAGGGGAGGAGTAATCCCGCTTGCGGGAGAAAAATCTAAGCTTAGATCACGGGTAGGATGGTTAGAACCAGTTTTGGTGCTTAGCAAGGGTGAGCTTGCACTATTGCGCACTTGTTCCAGATTAGAACTCCAGTCCAGATTTGCCGCACCGTTATTGCTAATATCAATCATGACCTGGTTATAAGAGTTCTCTTCCATCGTGTGGTTTATAACGCTTGGGGTAACAGCTATATCCGGGAAAGCGTTTTGCTTGATCAGCTCATTGGAGAAAGCCGCAGCAGAGTAAATAGCTCCCTCATACATTGCTTTAACTGCCCATTTATAAGTTCCATCGGCAAGATATTGCCATTGGACATCCGTAACTGTGGTATCAGCAACCATACCGCTAACCAATGTCCAGCTTGATTCTTCTGTCTCCTGTCCGGGTAGCAAACGCCAAATCTGATACGATAGAGGAGTGCCAAACAGGGGAGCCTGCCAGGTAAGCACAACATTGGGAGTCATGGATACTATACTAATATTACGGGGTGGAGCGTACAACTGTGATGTAGTTTGATAATGCCACAATCCACTCCAAATCTCCTCGGTTCCAGTAATTGCTTTTATCCTCCACCAGTATTCTGTATTGGGCTGCAATGAAGGCAGATAGCTATATTGGAAATTGCTTCCGGCACTTCCCAGACCTTGATAGGTAAGCTCACTTGCACTGGTTCCCAGATAAACTTCGTAGCTTGCAGGTTGTGCATCATAATTAGCTTCCCAAATTAAACCTGTGTTTACAGGGATATCTAATCCATTTCTCTCCGGATCTGGATAACCGGGAGATAAGGGGTTAAAGGTTTCAGCCACATAAGGCAAACTCCAGCTTTGAGTTAGCAGCATGGATTCCTTGGACAGGGGGTTATTGGATAGATAAAGCTCTTGCAGAGTGGTTAACCCTGCAAGCGGGGTGAGATCGCTTATCTGGTTGCGACTAAGATACAACCCTTGCAGATATGTTAGGTTAGCCAGGGGGGTGAGATCGTTGATTTGGTTTCCACTAAGCCACAACCCTTGCAGATAAGTAAGGTTAGCCATTATGCTGAGGTCGACAATTTGGTTGCCACCAAGCCCAAGTGCTTGCAGATTCATAAGGTTTGCCAAGTGGCTTATATCGTTAATTTGGTTGTTATCAAGAAACAACCCTTGCAGATTTATCAGGTTGACCAAGGGGGCGAGATCACTGATTTGGTTACCACCCAGATACAACTCTTGCAGATTCGTAAGGTTTGCCAGGGGGCTTAGATCACTGATCTGGTTGCCAGAAAGAAACAGATGTAGTAGATTCGCCATGTTAGCCAGATAACTGAGATCGCTTACTTGATTGCCCTGAAGACCTAACTCTTGCAGATTTATCAGGTTAGCCAGATAACTGAGGTCGCTGATTTGGTTGCTTTGAAGATTTAGCTCTTGCATGTTCGTAAGGTTAGCCAAAGGGCTTAAATCACTAATCTGGTTGTTCTGAAGGTTTAGATTTTGCAGATTCGTCAGGTTAGCCAGGGGGCTAAGGTCGCTGATCATGTTGTATATGAGATTCACACCCTGCAAATTGATCAGATGCTGACTTCCTACAAGGTTGGAAATATTTCTCCCCGCAGCATCAAGCCATCCTGTCATCTCATTCAAATCTTCTATTGTAGGTTGATAT
Organism: Candidatus Cloacimonadota bacterium; assembly: GCA_028703735.1. Taxonomy (GTDB): domain Bacteria; phylum Cloacimonadota; class Cloacimonadia; order Cloacimonadales; family Cloacimonadaceae; genus Cloacimonas. The sequence goes on from JAQVMI010000155.1 coordinate 3,112, forward strand.
TCCAGCTCTTGCTCCAGATATGCATTTATCGCATAGCGTAAGTTATCATCCGGAATATAAGCAAGGGGGGAACGAACTTCAATCTCGATTGGGATAGTAATTACTGGATTTGCCAGGTCATTGGAGTTTATAATTAATTCATAGCTGTAGGTTCCTGTCTGATTGGCGATAGGGGTAACATTTAGGGTGCAAATCTGGGAGGAACCAGGGGCTATAACTCCGCTTGCGGGGTAAAAGCTAATGTTAATATTGCGATTATCAACCAATACTCTATCCCATACCAGCTCTGCTGAACCAGTATTGCTAATCACCACTTGCAGATTTAGGGTATCAGAGGTAGTGATGTTATAATAAAACTGATTGGGAGTTATGCTAATTTCCGGGAAAAAGGTGTAAAAGCTAAAGATGGGGCAGCTATCCAGTAACGCAGAACCAGCAGTGTTATAGGGCACCACTTGCCAATACCATTGTTCACCATATCCGAAGTTGTATTCCGGATCGGGACTATAGCTTGTGTCAGGATAAGCCACTTCGGCATTGTATCCAGAATATAAATCCTGAAGAGAATTACTGAAGTAAATTACATAAGCTTCGGCAGGGCTACCGCTAACGGGTGCTTCCCATTGAAACAGCAAAGCGTTGGGATCAATATTTTGGGCTCCATCCTGGGGAGAGATAAGGGCTGCAGCTCCCGGAATGGTTACCGAAGCTTGTGGAGTTGCTTCCACAACATTTGAAGCAACAGATTCTCCTGCACGATAGACAGAAGTTACATAATACTGATAGCTGGTGCCTCCCGTAAGCCCATAATCATAGTATTCGCTATCTATAATTGGCTGCTGGGTAAGCAGAATTCCATCACGGTAAACCTTATAGCCAAGTGGATACGAGCCAATGGGAGCTTGCCATTGCAGAAAAACCTGCTCTATGCCGGGATATGCCACTAAATCTGTAGGGGGTAGCAATTGCTCCTGCCACTGCAGATAAGGGTAACCACCGTTTACCTCATTAGCGCTGTCGTTGAACCATAAATTGGTAAAATCCCAATTCGTGAATGTAGCACCGGAATAAGGATAAACCATTTCATAAGTTAATCTTCCAATCCCTCCGGCAGAGTTTGTTCTACCGCTGTTTTCTATATTCCAATAGCTATTTTCAGTCTGGCTAAGGATGCTGCGTCCAACCAGTCCACCCACGTTGTAAGAGCCATTTACATATCCTGTGGAATAGCAGTATGTTACTGTGCTACGTGCATCGTTTACACCCAATAAACCGCCTACACCCCAGGAGCCATTGATTGCGCCTAAGTTATAGCTGAAGTTAAGCGAGGAATTATTCTGTGTTCCAGCAATACCACCCACGGCATTCGTGCCCGATATCGCACCTTTGTTTACGCAAGCATCAATAGTGCTATTGCCTTTACTATAGCCAACAATGCCTCCAATACTCCAGTATCCGTTTACACTGCAATTGGCGAGGCTTTGGGTAATAGTTCCGGATAGTTCCAGGGAAGCTACTATTCCGCCCACAATTGAAGAGCCTTGCACATTGCCCGTTACAGAAACACCGCTAATAGTGGTGGATAACCCACGGCCAGGCAGGCTGGCAGTATAGTCATTTCCCAATATCTGTGCGTTTTGCAGCTTGATGCGGGAAAGTTCAGCACCGGTACTATAGCCAAACAAACCCTGATAATCTGCTCCGGGACGGGAAATAAACAGGTTCGAAATACTGTGTTTATCACCATCGAAGCTTCCCGTAAAAGGAGCATCAACTGTTCCCAGAGGAATCCAGCCAGAATCAGTGTTATAGGGAGGTGAATCCAGATCCAAATCTGCTATCAGCACAAAATGCGCATCAAGGTGGTTCCTAATGCTGTTTAACTGCCCGGCATCTGCCACCTGATAGGGATTTTCCGGAGTTCCATTTCCGCCAGCGAACTGCGCAAAGCACACCCCAACAAAAATATTAAGAATTAAAAAAACTAAGGCAACTGGACGGCAACATGTAAATCCGCTTTTCATTGGATCCTCCTCATTGGGACATATACTTATTTTCTTGCTAATTTCCTTTTGCTAAGCAGCATCTCTCTGCTTGCACATGGTTTTGGGTATTCTATGGACATCATGGACAATATGGACGCTTGGTTATCGGTGCAACCTGTCCATAAAGTCCATAATGTCCATCTTGTCCATTTATTATGTTTTACAGCTC
>JAQVMI010000156.1 GCA_028703735.1 Candidatus Cloacimonadota bacterium
CCGGGGCATTATCTTTCTGCTTCAAGCGGAAGTGGAGAGCATAGTTTTTTTGTTGATAGCACGGGTCCTATAGAATCGGTCTGGCAGAGTTTAGCGGAGGCTGGTTTTGGTTGTGAATTGCAATTTGGGGTTTTGGGTACTTTTAACCTGAAATCCACCTCTTTACAGCTCTTAAACTCCGGTTTCACCGGAAATCTGGCACCTGATGAAACTATGTATCCTTCGGTAACTGTGTATAATCACTCAGCTAACGATATTGTGAATGCAAACTTGAAAATAGCCATAACTTCACCAGACACCTTAGTCTATTTTCCTCCCGTTGTAATTCATCCAATAGACGGAGTTATCCCCAGCCAGGATTCGCTTAGCATAGTGCTTTCTTCTGGTATTATCTTACCATCCGAGCCCATGCAGATAAAGCTTAGTTACACAGTGCTGGGAACCCTTGATGGCTCCAATACTCCTGTCACCAGCAATGTCATCAGCACAAGTCTGGGAGTGTATCGTGATCCTCTGCAAGAGCATTTGGTGGAGCATTTTAACCGAATTGATGCATACCCAAATATCGTGAGCCTTCAGGGTCAACCAGGATACAGCAATATTGTATATTTCCCCAGTTTGGCTGATGCAGGCTCTAATATTGGATCTTTGGAAAGGTATAATTGGTATAAGTATAATTCTCTTCCTCAAACAGTTTTAGATGGGTTCATCGGTTTTAATAATTTCCCGGAGGAATACCCTGAACAATTTAACCTTGCTTGTGAACTGGCAAATACCGAACGTTCCTTTGTTACGAACAGCACTTGTGTTGTGGATACAGTTGGGCTTACAGATGGCAACATGAGAATGGTTGTGAAGCTCTTTAACAACAGCACTATTCTATTTTCAGGTGACCAAATATCACTAAATGCTGCAAAAAACTCGGTGTTTTTTGCCGGCTTGTTCAAGCAAACCAAGTTTGGTTTGATTGATGGTTTTATGCTGGATAGATGGATAAATTATGCAGAACCTATAGATAGCTCCTTAACCAAAGGGACATCGAAAACCATAACGTCATTAATCAGCCATAACGAGGGGGATGATACCCTACGCATAGTGTATTGGTTGCAGGATAAAACCAGCAAACGGATCTACCATGTAAAAAGTTTAGCCATGCCTCAAACTCAAAATATACCTCAGGATAACCCCATTCCAGTCCCAGCACCGTTGGTTGATGTATATCCAAATCCTGTTTCTGCAAATTGTGTATTGAAGGTTAAGGGTTATGAGAATAATACCAGGGTTAGGATTTATAATCTTCGGGGTCAAAAAGTGTGGGAAGCAGATGAACTGATGGGAGAAATTGTTGTTCCCCAAACGGTGTTTCCCACTTCTGGTATTTACTTCATTCGCAGTGAAGGAGTAATATCCGGAAACAAGGTAAAACAAACAAAAAAGATAAGCGTAATAAAGTGAAGATATGATGGATAAACAGAGTTCAATTGCCGAGTTAAGTGAAAGAGTAAATGAAGAAATAATTGGCTTATATCTGGTTGCCGAAAAAGAATTACGGGATGGTAAAAACGACCAGTTTCTAAGGCTTAGGTTGCAAGATAGAAGCGGCAGCATTTCTGCTAACGTTTGGAAGGAAGCCAAGAAACTGGATTCAGAATTCGATGCAGGCGATGTAATAAAGCTAAAAGCCAATGTAGTAAGCTTTAAAGGTCAAATTCAGCTCTCCATTACAAAGCTGCGTTTTGCCGATAAATCTGAATACAGCATAGAAGATTTTTTAACCCGTAGTAAAATTGAACCGGAAGTATTGGCAGAGCGTTTCTTTTCTTTCGTGGACAAGGTGGAACAGCCTTATTTGAACAAGCTGCTTCATTTAATCTTTGATGACAAAACATTCTTTGCCCAGTACCTAAATGCACCTGCTGCAAAAGGGTGGCATCACAATTATGTTCATGGTTTGATAGAGCACAGTAATTCGGTAGCATCGCTATGCGAATTTGCTTCCTCTTTGTATCCCGTAAATTACGATTTGCTTATCTGCGGTGCATTATTACATGATGTAGCCAAAGTTCGGGAATATGATAGCAAAACCAGTATCGAATTTACCGATGTTGGTAGATTGGTAGGGCATTTAAGTATGTCCGATCAGCTTGTGTGCGAAACTGCAGCTCGCATTCCCGGCTTTCCCGATGAATTACTGTTAAACTTGCGACATTTAATTCTGGCACATCATGGTGAATACGAAAAAGCATCAGTACGCCTTCCCCAAACATTGGAAGCATTGGTGCTACATCTTTGTGACAATCTGGATGCACAATCTGTGGGAGTGGCTCAGATGATAGAAGCAGCACCACCAAATGCTGTTTGGACAGAATTCGACAAGCTAAACAGCAGGTATTACAAGATTTATAGACCCATTCCATGATGTTTCAAACTACAGTAGTAGCAAGTGGAAGCAAAGGGAATTGCGTATTAGTTCAATCTGATTCCACAGCTTTATTAGTGGATGCAGGGGTAAGTATGCGTCGCATTTTGGAAGTGATGGATAGGTTCAATATCCCCAGGGAAAAACTGGCAGGAGTGCTTGTAAGCCATGAACATTCCGATCATATACGCAGCGTGGGAGCTATATCACGCAGATTGGATGTTCCTATCTACATCAATAGGCTTACGCTTTCCTCGTGTGCAGAAAAGCTTGGTAATGTGGGAGATAAGATTTCCCTGTTTAACACTGGTAGTAGCTTTAGAGTGGGCGATATTGTTGTGGAGGCGTTTTCATCCTCACACGATGCGGCAGATAGCTGCAATTTTGTATTGTATCCCGAATCTGAGCCATCAATCAAACTTGGAGTGGCTACAGACTTGGGCTATCCTTCGCAGCTTAGTGTGCATAAGCTATCTAATACCAGCACGTTAATCTTGGAGAGCAATCATGATGAAATTATGCTTATGGAGGGTCCTTACGATTGGCATTTAAAACAGCGTATCCGTAGCCAACATGGGCATTTATCCAATAAGCAAGCAGTCGGGTTAATCTCCAGTTTGATTCATCCAGGGTTAAAAAACTTAATTCTGGCACATCTTAGCGAGATAAATAACTGCCCTATTATTGCCGAGAGAACCATGCGTGAATATCTGGAAAGCATACGTTGCGAGGTTAAGCTATTAGTAGCACAACAGGATAGCCATACTCCGTTAATTGATGTGTAGCTTTGCTTTAGCTTCTTCTTATGGAGAGTAGAAAGATTACTCTTACCCCAACCCCTCTCCCATAAAAGGAGAGTGGAGCCATAGCGATTCCCTCGCTCATAAAGGGAGAGGGTAGCCACAATGATTCCCTCTCCCCTTGTGGGAGAGGGGTAGGGGTGAGGGGGAATTAATTAAAATAAACGAGGATATTGGGAAACAAAAAGCATGAAAAACAACCCAATCCGTCAAGAATATGCCAAACTGATGCGGCGTAATCCCACTTTGGCAGAACGAAGTTTGTGGAGAGAGTTGCGAGATAGGAGGCTGGCAGGTTATAAATTCCGGCGTCAACAACAGCTTGGATACTACATAGCTGATTTTGTGTGTTATGAAGCCAAACTAATTGTAGAACTTGATGGAGATATTCATGATTCGCCTTTACATGAGGTAAATGACTCAGAACGCTCCGAGGCTTTGAATAAGCTTGGCTTTCGGGTGATTAGGTTTTGGAATGATGATGTGTTTGACAAAATGAGTTTTGTTTTAAAAAGGATTCAGGAAGAAGTTCAGAAAAGACTACCCTCACCCCCAACCCCTCTCCCATAAAGGGAGAGGGGAGCCATAGCGATTCCCTCTCTCACAAAAGGAGTGTGAGCCATAGCGATTCCCTCTCCCCTTGTGGGAGAGGGGTAGGGGTGAGGGGGTAGAAAACTTTGTGTTATTTGCGAATAATCACATCAATGACACTGGATCCACATCTATCTGATAAGATATTCCTCCGCGGCAAATAAACTCCTGCTTGAATAGGCTTAATGCCTTATGTATCACCTTGGTGTCTTTCCCTTTAAGAATTAAGTGATAGCGATAACTATTGGCTATTTTGCCAAAAGGAGCAGCAGAGGGACCCATAATCAGCAGCTCTGGAACTGGAAATTGCATACATAATATTTGTTTAAGCTTTTGCAAATCTTGCAGTTCTGCCTTTAGGAACTCCAAATCCGGGCATTGAAACAAAATGCGTGCCAACCTATAGAATGGTGGGTAATATAGTTTTTTCCTGTATTCCAATTCTTCTTCTGCGAAGCCCAAAAAATCCTGATGACTTGCTGCTACAATTGCATAGTGTTGCGGATTATAGGTTTGGATTATTACTTCACCTGCTTTATCGCTACGTCCAGAGCGACCTGCAACCTGAGTTATCAATTGAAAGCTGCGTTCTGCAGCTCTAAAATCCGGAACATTCAAGCTTATATCTGCCATAACGATACCAACAAGGGTTACATTGGGGAAATCGAGCCCTTTGGAGATCATCTGAGTTCCCAGTAGAATATCCACCTCTCCCTTTTTCATTCGGTTATACAAAGATTTATAGGTGTCGCGTTTGCGGGCAGAATCCGAATCCATCCTTAGTATCTTTGCTTCAGGAAAAAGGATTTTGAGGTTTTGCTCCAGTTTCTGAGTTCCGGGAGCACCATAAGAAAAGCTATAGGAACCGCAATCTGGACATTTACGTGGGCTGGGATGATTGGCACCACAATAGTGACAGTGCATTTCTTCGGTATCACGATGATATGCCATACTAATTTCACAGCTTTTACACGTGATCAATTTTCCACATTTCATGCACTGCATAAACGAGGAATAACCTCGGCGATTCTGGAATAGTATTACCTGTTCACCTCTTTCCAATCTCTGCTGAATTGCTGCTAAAAGCGTGGGTGAAATCATATCGCTATCATATTCATCCCTCAAATCCACCACTTGAACTTCCGGAAGGTTATAATCCATGGGACGGGATTCTAATTTTTGTAAGCGATACTTTTTAGATAGGGCATTTTGCCAGGATTCCAATGCAGGAGTGGCACTACCAAGTATTACCTGTGCAGCATTTAGTTTTGCACGCACAATAGCCAAATCTCTGCCATGATAACGGGGAGAGCTTTCTTGTTTATAAGTTCCCTCATGCTCTTCGTCTATAATTATTAAGCCAAGCTGCAAAACTGGAGAAAAGATTGCGCTTCTGGCTCCAATAATCAGCTTTTTTTCACCCCGGATTATCTTCTGCCACTGTAAAAACCTATCTTTCTCGGTAAGTTGGCTATGTTGAATAGCCAGAATATTAC
>JAQVMI010000157.1 GCA_028703735.1 Candidatus Cloacimonadota bacterium
TCATTCTTCAAAGCGTGTTTCACATTTTCACCTTTCCACCTTTCCACTTCTACAGAACCCTAACCTTGACGGAGCTTTGGAAAGCTCCGCTACGTCAGCAATCCCGAACCCCTACTTCTCTTCTTTCTGTGATTTGATAAACCTATCCATAGCATTTTCCATGATCTCTGCCTGTATGCTAATCACCAGTTCCCGGTCTTTCTTTTCATATCTGTCAAATCCGGTTAAGTAGCGTATCCCAAACACCCACCAGGGCAGGTCTTTCAGGATGGGTATCCCGCTTCGGGATTTCACTTCGTCCGAATCAAACAAACCTGCTATAATTGTTTCTTCCTGGTTGTAAAGCACCAGTTCTGTGGTAGATTTACTTTTGGTGATAATGGTGGAAACCGCACTGGGAACTCCGCTGGAACGCTCTAAACTAAGCTGCATATGAACTACTTCCGTTCCATTCACAGTTACAACTGTAGGCGTCACAATCATAATTATACCGGTGGCGAAGAATGAATCCAGAGTGTTGCCTGCCTCATCAGCGGTTTTGATAGAAATATCCTGACCCACCTGAATATAGCCTTCTTTTCCAGATGCAACTAAAATATTAGGTTGGGCTATAATACTACCTTTCTGATTTGTTTCTATTGCTTTTAGTAAAGTAGTTACATCCACCTGATATTTGCCAATATCTGCCGTACCAGATACGGCAAGATTCATCGGTGAGGCTACTTGCTGAGCCCCGGCAAAGCCAGCATTAATAGTTATTTTGCCGTTTAAAACAGTTGACCAGTCTATCCCTAAAGACTTGATGTAAGATCTATCTGCTAACAATGCCATAGCTTTGATGCGTACTTGCTTTCCTTGCGCCAGCAATTCCAGAGGTTCCGGCGGTTTTACTGCTCCTCCTGTTACTGGGGTATCCTCTATGGATATGTAGCCAACGTTGTCTTTTCTTATCAGATTATTCTGTAACAGAATAAGATCAAGTGCTCTGCTCCAGGGCAAATTGTTTATCGGGATATTGATGGGTCCATTAAAGCTTGAAAGGTTAATCAGCTTTTTCTTTGTTTCCTTCAGGGTATAAATTTCCAATATCTGGGTAGCATCATTTATATGAGTGCTTGCACTAATGGTAACTGTTTCTTCCACTTTAGCAGTTGCTTGTGCTCCAAGATGAAGAGCAAACAGCAACATCAGTCCTATGATAATTGCGTAAGTATATTTCATAATAAACCTCATTTTACGTTGGTGATAAACAATGTTTGTTCTTCCGGAACTCCGTATTTATCGATTATAAATACTGCCTTCCCCTTAACATTATCGATTGCATAGAGATAACCATAAGCCACCTTGTCCTTAAGGGCAAGAATTTTTATCACTCCCTGGTTATCCCGCAGGAAAATCCTGTTATCGGCTATACCTATTAAAATTGCTTGATCTATGCGAACCAATCTGGGATCGATATCGTCTTCCCCGCGTCCTGCTTCATACACCCGGGATTTAAAAAGCTGATAAAAAGAATCCGTGGAAGGCATTTTCTTGGGTTTAAGCTCTTCCATGGGTATCCCGGATTCATTAAAGTGGGTTCTTAGCACAATAGAAAAGGACACTGTGTCGCTATTTGCAACTCCATCAGAGCCAATTGCAAGTTCTTCAATAGTTAACACAGCCCGCTGATGCTCTATATTCTTGGTAAACTCTACCAGGTTACGAAAATTGGATCTGCCAGAAACCACGTATTCATTCCAGGTAGTTTCTTTTTTCCCTTTATCGGAGAGAGCAAAATCGAAGATAATATTACGTTTCATCCACGATAGCATGGTTAATAAATACTTATAGGTAGTAGTAGGGTTATCCATAAATACTATAACCTTGCTTTGTTCTGCCACCATGGCTTTGCGAAGCTCATATTCCATTTTAAGCGAATCTATGTTGCTTATCTGTCTTTCCAGCACTTGAATTTTCTTGGCTGTTTTTGTATTATCCTCAATCAGTATTTTAGCTTTCGAATTCAAGTTTCGGAAAATACCAATGGCAGATCCACTAAGGAGAACAAGCAGTGCACTAAGAACGATGGTGTTTCTGCGTGTGTTTGTCATTTCCCATCTCCTTTATCTATTAAGCTAAGGTCTTCTGCCACCTGAGCCATTAGCGAATGCCTGCCATAATCGTTCTTAAGTAAATTGTAAAATTCTTTGTAACGCGAGCCACCGCTGGCATAGTCTATTCGTGCTTGCAAAAGCAGGGAATAGGGTTGATAGCGATCAGAGCTTTCTAACATTGGTTCTAAATACTGTTTTGCCAGAATATACTCTTTATCCAGATAAAGCCTATAGCTCATCCACCAGCGGACAGCAGGAAGTAATTGACTACTACGGTAACGTGTTATAAAGCGTTGACCCATATCGCGGTATTCCCATATATTGCCTCTGTTTATAGACACCACAAATTTAAGATAAGCCTGAATATCTTCTCCCTCGCCAGTGGTAAGTTCATCCTGTGGTGTAGGACAACTGCTTTGAGGTAACAATGGAAGAATAATCCTTCCACGCTTATCGGTAGTTTTCTTGGTTGCAACCCTTTGCGGAGCTATCAGTTTGGCGGGTTTTCCCGGCTCTTGTTTTTCCGCTGCAGCATCAGCAGCCTTTTGCTGTTCTTCACCCACACTTTCTTTCAGGCTTAACAGGTATTGCACATCTTCATCTATCATCGCTGTCCAATCAACCTTGGGAATGGCGGATGTCAATTCAAAATTCCAAACTGATTTTCCTCTTATCTTGCTGTGAATAACTTTTCTTATTTTACTATCGGGGAAAGCATTGGCAAATTCTATGATTCCTGCTCGGCGGGTTGTTACTCCGGCTAAAAACAGCTCTTCTTTGTCCTTTTTAAGATTGTTTAGCCAGCTAAGAGGCTGTCCGGCAAATGTTTTGTTTCCAATGCTAAGCACCTCCGTCCAAGGGTTTTGATTATCTAAAATGCTCTTCAGCACGTCCACTGTCTTATCCTGAGCTTCCAATTCGTTGCGGATTTTCTGTATTTCTGCTGCTGCTTTACGGGTTACCTCCAGTTGGAAATCCAGATCCCGCTTTAAGGAAGTTTCGGTTCGGACAGTTTGAGCTTCCTTCATTATTGAATTTGTAGCCACCAGTGCCACAACAAAGATAAGGAATAAAACCATAAAACCATGCCAGGCAATTTTGAATACCTTTTGCCCTTCCACAATACGTGGAGGCAGGAAATTACTGGGGGTAAACCTAGCCTCATCCGGGAACAAAGCCTTGTATGCCAAAGCTATGGGAATGGTAAACTGGTTCAAACTACGAGGATCGAAACTTTCGGAATCCTGCGTGGATACAGTTAGATGCCGGAAACTGAGCTGTTCAATCTTTTCATTGGGAAATTGTGTTTGCATATATTCCACAAGATCACTGCTTGTAAGATCTCCGCACAAGATAATTGCTTCGGGTTCACCCAGCCCGGCATTATCTATTGCCAGGGATAGCTTTGAGCTTATCACTTCCGCATCTGGAGTATTTTGGGTAATCTGCAGTTTAAGGGTTTCCACCCATTCCCCATTCTTGAAAACGAAAGCTTTACGATATTCTTGTCCCAGATAAACAAGCAAGGCTGTTTTGTCGGCTAAAAACTCGTCATAAGAAATCTTGAAGTAATCTGTAAGAGCTATATCATTGGCATCGGCAAGCTGATAAAATAAAGCCAATCGGTTCGTTCTCTGAAAGTCCCGTAAGAGGTCTAACAGCCTGTTTGTCCCCTTGTGCAGCCAATGTTGTTTTTGCCCGCCAATAGTAACAATGGCAGATTGCCATTCTCCGGTTTTCAGCTGTTTACTGGGAACCTTGCTCTTAACAAATTGCTCCATTTCTTTCTTCGAAACTGCACCAAAGCTATCTTTCAGAATGTTTTCATCATAAACATTCAGGGCTATAACCCCATGCTGCAAATCGAAGGAAGCTAACATCCGCTCACTGGGCAATAGCTGATAGTTGGTTATATAATCGCTATCAAACTCCTCGATCTGGATATCACTTTTGGAGCTTGGCTTTTCTTCCTTAGCTTTGGCATCTGCCTCGGAAATACCACCATCCTCTTGAATTTTATACCAATAGCGATCCAGCTCTGTTTGATCCACTGCTTGTAAGAATACATCCTTGCCCTCCCGCGCCAATTGCACCATGCGCACTGCCAGACCATCGTGAAAAATGCCGTATGCCTGTTTTGGATGTCGTTTCATATATCGTCCCTTATAATTTGGTTAAGAGTTAAAAGTTAAAAAGTTAAGCTAACGCACATGCATAGCCTGCGAAGCGTAACGGTTTAACATTTTTACTACAAATCAATAATTCTCTTTGTCATTCCTGTATCTTTTTGTCACTGTCATTCATCTACCTCTATCTATTGTCGTTGCTGTATTTCTATTTATTGTCATTCCTGTATTTCTTTTTATTGTCATTCCTGCATCTTTTTGTCTCTGTCTTTCCTGTATCTCTTTTTTATTGTCATTCCTGCGGAGGCAGGAATCCAGTTTTAACAGATTCCGGATCAAGTCCGGAATGACAAGCAGTGATAGTATATTTTCACAGAGACTCTAAGGCAATATCTGCTAAGCAACAATCTTACTTGCCAAAGGCATCTCACTTTGTAAATCTCACTTGCCGAAGGCATCTCACTTTGTAAATCTCACTATTCCATCAATTCATCGTAAATAGCTGCATCATCCGCTTCTTGTTATTAGCATAGTTCAACGCAGTTTGCTGTGTAATTAAACCCTTTTTATGAAGCTCCCGTAAATCTTGCTCCAAGGTGCACATCCCAAATTTTTTCCCTTCCACCATCATTTGATAGATTTCGCCAATATTCTTGTTCCTTATGGCTGCCTTTATACCGGAGTCTGCACTTAAAATCTCTTTTGCCATCACTAATCTGCCGTCAATGGTAGGAACCAGTTTTTGGCTCATAGATATAGAGATCACATCCGCCAAACGGTTTCGAATACGTTCCTGCTCTTCTGGAGGAAATTCGGCAATAATCCTGTGCAAACTATCGATAGCTGAACTCGTGTGCAAGGTTGTAAAAGCTTTATGACCACTATCTGTTATTTCCAGCACTGTTGCTATGGTTTGGGGATCGCGCATTTCACCCACAACAATAATATCCGGATCCTGACGCAGAGCTTCGATGGCACCTGCCTCGAAGCTTTGCACATCTATGCCCACTTCCCTGTGCCTAACCAGGCTTGC
>JAQVMI010000158.1 GCA_028703735.1 Candidatus Cloacimonadota bacterium
CCATCAGGCAGTAAGGAGGGGGCTGTGATTTCTGTAGCAGAGACCTCTTTAAAATACTCCATCCTGGTGAATATGCTCACCCTGGCTATCCTGATCTTTGGGGTTATCTCCATGGTCAATATGCCACGTGAGGAGTTTCCGGCAGTGGATTTTGGCAGTACCATTATTGTTGTTCCCTATCCCGGTGTATCGCCCGCGGAAATAGAACAATTGATAGTTCGCAAGATAGAGCTGGGCTTAACCAACCTGGAAGACCTGGATTATATAACTTCCTCCGCCGAAGAAGGCAGAGCCATGATACGGGTTGCCTTTACCACCAAAGTGAATTCCGAAGAAGCGTTCGACCGCGTTAGCAGAGAAGTAGCCAAGATAACCGATCTGCCCAAGGACGCCCTTGATCCCATCCTGATCCGCCTAAACATGCGGGAAGTGAATCCCATTGCGCAGGTTGTGGTGGGCGGAGAAGGCTTTAGTGCTATGGCACTGCGGGAGATATCGGACAACCTGAAAGATGGCTTGCTGAATGTGGAAAACATCTCTAAAGTAGATCTCATTGGTGCCCGTGAACGCCAAGTGTGGGTGGATGTGGATCAGGCAAGGTTGGATGCTTATGGTTTAACCTTAAGCGATCTGTCATCTTCGTTAAGCGGACGCAACCTGAACATCCCCGGTGGTTCCACCCGCTTTGGCAAAGTGGAATTCCTGGTTCGCACCTTGGGTGAGTTCGATTCCATGCAGCAGCTTGCCAGCATGATTATCCAATCTGATGCCACCGGCAGAGCTATTCGCCTCTCTGATGTGGCAGCAGTGAAAGACACCCTGGAAAAACCTGTTTCCATTGCCCGTCTGAACGGCACGGAATCCATCTCCATTTTCCTGTATAAGAAAGGGGAAGGCAATATTATAACGGTAATGAAGGATGTGCGCAGCTACATAGATAGATTCCAGAAAGGCATTCCGGGATTGAAAGTAAGCGTTCGGAACGACGGCTCCATAGATGTGAAGAATGGCATCAATGCACTTGGCAAAAACGCTTTAATCGGAATCTTGCTGGTGTTTGTTGCCTTGTTCATCTTTTTGGGTTGGCGTAATGCCTTGCTGGCTTCTTTTGGCATACCTCTATCTATCTTCATAGCCTTCATCGTGATTCCTCTATTCGATGTAACCCTAAATAACCTTACCATCTTTGGTTTTATAATCGTGGTTGGGATGGTGGTTGATAATGCCATCGTGGTGTTGGAAAACATTCACCGTTTACGTGAGGAAGGCTATTGTCAGCGCGATTCCATAATTATGGGGGTGGATCAGGTGATTTCGCCCGTATTTTCCTCTACTTTAACTACTATCTCTGCTTTCATGCCTTTGCTGCTGCTAAGCGGAATCATGGGTAAGTTCCTGGGCGTGTTCCCTATCGTGGTATCCATCGCCTTGCTTGGCTCCTGGTTCCAAAGTATGGTGGTTTTGCCCAATAACGTGCATCAGTTTGAGAAGAAGAACCCTACTGGTCATGACCGCAGTACCAGATTAATAGCCCCCTTGGTAAAGTATTATCGCAAGGGTGTTACCTGGACGCTAAAATACCGTTATGCAGTGGTTGGTTCTACCTTCCTGATGCTCTTAGTGTCCTTTGGAATATTAGCTTCGGGAGCAATAAAGTTCGAGTTCTTCCCTTCACCTGCATCGCAGACTATTTCGCTGCAACTGCAAACTCCCATAGGCACAACCTTGCAGGAAACAGAGCAGGTGGTTAATAAAGTGGAAAACTTCATCATGAACATGAACCAGAAGCAGGATATAGAATTTGTGGTTGGAAATGTAGGTGCCATTGGTGGAGAAATGCAGCGTGAATATGCCACCAATAATGCCCAAATAAACATCGATCTGGTGGATGTGAAGCTGATGAAATATACTCACGATGATATCCGCAACGAGATAAGAGGTTTTCTGGATAAGCTTCCGGGCTTATATTCTTACAAGTTTAGCCAGAACAGAAGCGGACCTCCAGTGGGTAACGATATTGAGCTGCGTATCAAGGGTGAAAGCCTGGAACGGCTTGCCTTTATCAGTGATATCATAAAGGGAGAGCTTAAAAAGATCCCCGGTGTTACAGATATTGAGGATAGCTTCGCCAAGGGAAAGAAGGAAGTGCGCATCATCCCCAAACACGAGTTACTGGCGATGTCCGGCTTAACAGTAGCACAGATAGCCTCTACTATTCGCACTGCTTCTACCGGAAGTGAAGTGAGTAAATACCGCGGTGAAGGCGTGGAAGAATTCCCCATCATTGTGAAACTTGCCGGCAGTTATACAGACGATCTGGAGAACCTGAAGAATCTGAAGATCAAGACCCGAACCGGTGATCTGATTGCCATTCGTGATCTGGCAGATTTTGAGATAACCTCCTCACTTTCCAAAATAGACCATCGCGATTTGGATAGGTTGGTTACCATTAGTGCAGCCGTAAGTACCTATGAAGTGAACGGCAGACAGAAGCGCAGAACCCCTTCCGAAGTAAATAGTATCCTGCTGGGTAACAAACTGAAAGGCACAGAAGGTCTGCTGTCTAATTTCGAGCAGCGTTACCCCGGTTACACCATCGAAAGCGGTGGAGTGCAGGAAGAACAGCGTAAAAGCTATGCTTCGATGGGTAAGCTGTTCATCCTTGCGCTGATGCTTATTTTCACCATCCTGGCATCGCAATTCAAGAGCTATGTGCAGCCGCTTATCGTGATGATGACCATTCCTTTTGCCTTTATCGGTGTGATTCTGGGCTTACTGGTTACAGGATTGCCCTTCTCTTTAAATACCCTGATTTCTGTGGTTGCCTTAGCAGGGGTTGTGGTGAATAACGCCATTATCCTAATCGATTTCATCAATACAGAGCGCGAAAAAGGGGTGGATCGTTGGCATGCCATTATAAACAGCGGTTCGGTGCGTTTGCGTCCCATAATTCTTACCACTGCTACAACAGTTGCGGGTATGTTACCGCTGGTGTTTTCCACCGATCCTTCGGCTCAGGCATGGAGACCTCTGGCAGTTAGCTTCACCTTTGGCTTGTTGTTTGCCACCTTCCTTACTCTATTCATCATTCCGGTAATTTACTCTATGGTGGATAGCTTCTTTGGACGTTTCCACATGACGCGTTTCTCTGAGCACACCAAATTCCAGGAAGCTGTGAATTGTAAAGGCAAGGACGTTTGAGGTAACCCTAAACTCCTTATGGAGTAAAATCTGATGACAAATCCCGTTAGGGATGGCAGGTTTTAGCGACGGATTTTAATCCGGCGAATTATAAGACACCAATCCTGCCAAGTCCTGTGGGGACGACAGGTGAGATATTTCTTTGCATAAAGAATATTATCTTCACCACAACCACATCTGTCGTCCTTACAGGACTAATTTCTTAGATGCCATCAATAATCGCCGGGTTAAAACCCGTCGTTAAAATCTGTCACCCCTACAGGGTTCCAGGCTGTCTAAAGTCTGCATTCGCACAGGGCTCAGATTGTCTATTGCCTACATTCGTAAGGACAATTGTTAAAATGGATTCCGGATCAAGTCCGGAAAGACAAAGAAATCTACTCGCTTCAAAAGAAATTTACTCGCGTTAGAATAAGCTTGATATGGGGTAGCAAATTCCGATTTGCCACAGCCGAATCGGAATTCGGCTTACCGATGCTTGACATGACACAAGTTTTGTAAGTAAGCCGTAAACACCAATTCCCTAAACACCTATCCCAATATATACTTCACAAGCAGGAAGAGGTAAAAGGCAACTAACCCAAAAGAGACAGTAAGCGTGAAATAAAACCCGAAGCTGGGGGTGGATTCCGGACGTCCCAGCTTTTCGTTCACTTCATTGATATAGCGTTGAACAGGATAAAGCAACCAGGAAGGTAGGAATACAGCCAGTATGCCACTAAGAACAGCATAGATTACAGGCATGGATCTTAATGGCAAAATCAGCAATATTGCCGGCAAAAAATACCACAGCAGAGCCAATTGTCTGGCACTCCAATAGGGACGCATAACACTATTCAGCTCCCGGTGTTTCTCTATTTGGCTCAAAATCTCGTAGGCAAAAAGTATGTAAGAGAACAGGGCAATTACAACCGAAGGACGTCTGCCATGCGAGTGTGCCGAGAGATATCGCCATTGCTTATAAAACCAATAGAACTCAAACATTCCCAGGGTAAGAATCTGCATTTTAAGCAGTTTTTTGGCGGGATAATTATAAAAGATAGGCTCCGTATCTTCAAAAGGAACGTCCATACTTACAAACTGCCTTAAAGCCTGGGCGTTGCTTTCGCTGAAAACAGGATGGGAAGATGGCTTATGGATAATCTGCATAATTTCGGGAACATCTTGTATCTTCTTCCACATATTATCTTTGGCATTCAGGACATAGCTATCCAATTCCAGCTTTCCGCTTAACACATCTTCGGCAATGTTTTTGGAAGAAAACGGACCTAAATCTTTACCATTAAGGGAGTATAACCACGAAGACATAGCAGCTTCCTTTTATTGTTTTTTAATGAACTCCATTCAATACTATCTACCAATGAAGTCAAGCACAAATCCCAACCTCACTGTCACTATCTTTCACCTTTGCTCTTCCTTGCTTGAATTAAGGAATAAATACGGAATCATTAAGGATGAAGTCCTTATTGATTCCTTAGTGATTCTTTATTTGGTGCAGGAGTCATCGCTGAATTTGTTATCTATGGAGTTGCCTTCATCGTTTTTGGCAGCGAGGACTAATGCATGCAGGTGTTAGGAAGAAAGGTGTTCGCATTAGTCCTTTGCGCTGCAGTAATCAGTAGTAAACTCCGGAATTATGAATAAGCGCAAATGACTCCTGCTTTCTTGTACTCCCTAAAAGTCTGGAGTCGATTTCACCTTTAATAATCAATTACTTACCTATATCTTTGCGGTGAAATGGACTGCAGTGGATGCCAACTAATTATCTTCAGGATTTTTTAAGGTTTACCTGTTAGAGTTCGCTGTTACTCTAATTTGTAATTTCACACGCCTCGTGTGATTGCATTGTCACAGTCGGGGCGACTGTGATTACGAATTATAGAGTTCGCTGTAGTCCTTGCGGCTAAAACAGATAACTGTATTGATATGGATTTACAAAGCCGCAACGACTCCAGACTTACAGACTTACAGACTTACAGACTTAAACAGCCTCCAAATGATTATTGGCTAATATTATTATTGACGAATTTTAGGCTT
>JAQVMI010000159.1 GCA_028703735.1 Candidatus Cloacimonadota bacterium
GGGTAGATTGTTGCAGCAGATAAAGTACCCTTAAGAATAGCTTTATCAAGATGATGGAGGGAAGTTAATCTTGTACCAGTCCTTATCGTTAGGTGGTTTCATTTGCTTTTAACCCACAATTTTGTGATGGAGGACATTGTATAACTCGGATAGACGATAACGAAAATTGTTGTAATTGTAAAGATCGCAGGCAGGTGCAAAATTGTAAGTCAAAAGTTCGGGGTTTTGACTTAAAAAAGACCCTAAAGCGATGCAACTATATTCTGGAGGATTCCAGTAGAATTATCCCCGAAGAACAAGAGCTGCAAGTTACCTTTGGTCTTTTTTGAGTTAAAAGGGTGGATTGTTGTAGCAGATAAAGTACCCTTAAGAATAGCTTTATCAAGATGATGGAGGGAAGTTAATCTTGTACAAGTCCTTATCGTTATGTGGTTTCATTTGCTTTTAACCCACAATTTTGTGATGGAGGATAGTTTATAACTCAGATAGATGAAAATGAAAATTGTTGTAATTGTAAAGATCGCAGGCAGGTGCAAAATTGTAAATCAAAAGTTCGGGGTTTTGACTTAAAAAAGACCCTGATGCGATGCAACTATATTCTGGAGGATTCCAGTAGATTTATCCCCGAAGAACAAGAGCTGCAAGTGACCTCTGGTCTTTTTTGAGTTAAAAAGGGTAGATTGTTGCAGCAGATAAAGTACCTTAAGAATAGCTTTATCAAGATGATGGAGGGAAGTTAATCTCGTACAAGTCCTTATCGTTATGTGGTTTCATTTGCTTTTAACCCACAATTTTGTGATGGAGGACAGTTCATAACTCGGATAGACGATAATGAAAATTGTTGTAATTGTTAAGATCGCAAGCAGGTGCAAAATTGTAAGTCAAAAGATCGGGGTTTTGACTTAAAAAAGACCCTAAAGCGATGCAACTATATTCTGGAAGATTCCAGTAGATTTATCCCCGAAGAACAAGAGCTGCAAGTTACCTCTGGTCTTTTTTGAGTTAAAAGGGTGGATTGTTGCAGCAGATAAAGTACCCTTAAGAATAGCTTTAACAAGATGATGGAGGGAAGTTAATCTCGTACAAGTCCTTATCGTTATGTGGCTTCATTTGCTTTTAACCCACAATTTTGTGATGGAGAACAGATTATAACTCGGATAGACGATAACGAAAATTGTTGTAATTGTACAGATCGCAGGCAGATGCAAAATTGTAAGTCAAAAGTTCGGGGTTTTATGTTACAACTGTGGATTATTATTGCTGTTAATTCTCCCTTTCAGTACCTGCCTAAAGGAGGGAATATTCTGGGGTAAACTGGCATGGTTATCGTGGAAGTGCTCAAGTTTATGTGAATCGCTACCAACAGAAAACAGATATCCCCCCATTTCACGATAAAGCTCTATGAAAGATATTTCCGGAATGAAACTGGGGTACCCCTTGCGTAATGTGCTATAGTTAATTTCCAAAGCTATCTTTCTTGCTATCATAGTAGAAAATATGTCTTTGATTATTGGTAGAGCGAATGACTCATCAGGAACAGCTTTATAATATCGTTTATACACACCCAAATGAGCCAAACAGTCGAAGTTGCAATCTGATACAAGAGCCAGATTTTGCCGGTAATAATCCCGAACCTGCGAAATGTTTAATGGATGCCCAAGAGGAATTGCTACATTTGTATGATCGGAAAGGAAATGAATTGAGCCAAGAATTATATCAAAATTCAGACCTTCGATTAGATCATTCGCAAAGCTACGAACCCGATGAAAATCGCCTAATTCAATACCGCATAGTACATTTATCTTAGGGTATATAGCCTTAAGTTGGTGAATATTACCTACATAATCACGAAGGGATGGTAAACCCTGAGCTTGTAGTTCGATAGGGAGCAAATCCACATGTTCTGTAATAGCTATTTCACTATAGTCCAATTCTATAGCACGACGTATTAAATCTTCTGCTTTAATGCAGCTATCAAAGCTATATTCTGTATGAAGGTGGTAGTCGTAAAGCATAGCAAATTTTAACTTGTTTTATATCTGCTTAGGGATTGAGCTAAGAATTGCAGCTCCCAAAGCACCTGTAATCTCTGGATCCAGAGGGATAATCATTGTTGTCCCCAGCTCTTTTCCCAAGCAAAAACCCAAATCTTTATTTAATGCAACCCCACCTGTAAAGATTACAGGAGGTTCCCATGCCAAACCTGCCATTTGGCTTACAATCCTTTTTGCCACACTGCGATGTACAGAGCGTGCAATATCAGATGCCAAAACAGCAGAAGCCATCATGCCAATAATCTCGGATTCTGCAAAAACGGCACAGGTGGATGTAAGCTTGTAATCTTTGGTAGATTTTGTCGCCAAAAGAGATAGCTCACCAATCTCGCAGCCAAGCCTTAATGCTGTCATTTCCAAAAACCTGCCTGTTCCCGCTGCACATTTATCATTCATAACAAAATCTGCAACCTTGCCGTGGGTATCGATGCTAATTATCTTGGCATCTTGTCCACCAATATCAATAATAGTTCTAACAGTGGGGAAGAAGTGTAAACAACCTGCAGCATGACAGGTGATTTCGGATAGAATGGAATTCGCCTCTGGAAATAGCTTTCGTCCATAACCTGTTACACCAAATGTGGTAATATTTGAATCATCAATTTCTAAGGACTGCAACGCAGTTTCCTTTAGCATTTTTACGCTTTGTTTGGGGCTGACCTCTGTTCCAACAAATGCGCTATAGATAAGTTTTCCCTTTGCTGTGTCATACAGCACTATCTTCGAATTTCGAGACCCAACGTCTATCCCAAGCTTAATCATAAATTACAAAAGGATGTGCAGATATTGATTGGATTCTATTAGCCACTGCTTGGCAATTTTGTTGATAATTTCACTATCTATTGCCCTAAGGCGGTCTTCACGATTTATATAGAACTGAGGTTCGTAACCAAGCGATGCAAGATTGGAAATCGAGGATGCAGTATAAGACACGCTTTCGTAATCGAAGCGGTTCATACCGATAAGATACTGCTTGGCAGTTTGCAACTGAGCTTCGTTAATGCCCTTTTCCATAATATCTGCCAGAATTTCTTGCATAACCATAAGGCATTTACGATAGTCCTTTTTGTCGCAAAAAGCATAAGCATTCCAAAATCCAAGCTCTTTTACTGAACTAAAATCAAATCCTGTTTGGTAGGCAAAACCATATTTCTCCCGTAGTATTTCAAAGAATATCGAGGAAATATCACCTCCCAGAATTTGGGCAAGAACATGAAAAGCTGCGTTGTCCAGATAAAGATGTGCAGGAGTGGCAAATCCTCCCAGGTGGATAATAGCCTGATCGGAATCTCTATATTGCTTTTTGTTCATTATATCGCTACTTTGATATACAGGCTTCGAAATAAAACAATTAGTCTCAGTATGCTTGAAACTACCAAATAAATCCTCACAGAGATTTACTATCTCGCTTAACTGATGTGATCCCACAATAGCCAGGCTAAAATCTCGTGGAATGCACCAATCTGCATACCAGGATTTTATATCCTTCAAACGAAGGGATCTGATATCTGCAGAATTTCCAGAAGAATGATTTAAATTACTTTTATCACCTACAAGAAGTTTGAACCACTTTTGATAAGCATAAGCTACTGGATTACCTTTATCTCTCCGAATGCCATCCAAGGCAGATGAAAGCAGCATTTGCAGATGCACATTATCGAAACGGGGAAGAGAGATTATCTCGGATAAGGTACTTAGTGCTTTACTCAAAGTGGTGTTTTGACATTTTCCCCGGTAACTGGTGCTATCCAGATGATGAATAACCCTGATATTAAATCCATGTTGACGAGAATAACGCATTAGCTGCTCGTGAGTATGCAGTTCACTACCATAAAGTAATGCTGCTGAGGTAAATAAGTTCACACCTCGCTTCTCGGAAGCTTCACAAAGTTGGCTTATGTGGGTTGATAGTGAAAAACCGGTCACTGATTTTTGTTTTAACTGCTTAAACAGCACTTGCATACCATTACTCAAACGGATTTGGTAATGGAAATCATCTATTTGGGTAACAGTGGAGGTTGGATTTGTATTTGCTACTCGAGCTAAACTTTCAAATATTGGATAAGTTAATTGCTTATCGGAGCTTCTATTAGATTCTGCCTCTTGCATATTAAACTGAGAAAATGCTTCAACTTCTTTAGAGCCTTCGTGATATATACTGAAGAATTCTGGATGCCAATACTTATCCATAGCCAGAAACACATCTTCCATGCTAACGGTTGCTATCTGGTTTCCATAAGTATGCAATAGATCAAGATTGCCAATAAATTCTTCTGCTGCTACCAGATTAGCCAGATTCTCCATGCCGTCAAAACTGTATAGCCAGCTATGGATAATATCTTGTTTAATCAGATATAGTTCATCTGCTGGAATACCATGCTGTGTAAGGGCGTAAAATTCCTGTTTGAACACATCCATTATCTTAGGGATGCTCTTCCGGTTTAGAGGGCAGGTTACAATAACTGATGCTCCTGAAAGTACTCCGCAAAAAGAGCTTACCTTTACAGATGAATAAAGCTTATCTTCTTCCACAAGGCGTTTGTATAACCTTGAAGCTTTGCCAATAGCAAGATATCGCATGGCAATTAGCAATGCATTGGAATATGGATGTTTTTCGCACAACTCCGGCATAACAAAAGCCAAGAATTCTTCACCTCTAAGACGCTTGCGAAATTGCAACCTGAATGGATTCAATTCCGGCTCTAAGTTTTTTGGGTAAGTTGCTCTAATTTTTTTGGCAGCCCACGAACCAAAATATGTAGAAACCCTATCGCTAAGGGTGTCGGGTTCGAAATCACCGCAAACTACCAAAAAACTGTTATTGGGAGCATATTTGTTTTTGTAAAAAGCTGCAAGGTCTTCATAAGAAGCATATCTAATGCTTCTTACATTACCTAAAACAGGAAGTGATAGAGGACTTTTCTTGAAATACGTTTTTTGGATGTATTCAATAAAATCTGGTTCGGGATCATTTTCGTATTGCTTAATCTCTTCAATAATGATGTCTTTTTCCATGACAACATCTTCAAAGCTAAAAGTAGATTGATATGCCAATTGGCTTAGAATATACAATCCGGATTCCAGGTTTTCCCGCGGAAGCAAAAGATAATAACAGGTACAATCGTAATCTGTGTAAGCATTCAGCATCCCTCCTAAGCCAGAGGCAAAACGTGAGATACTGTT
>JAQVMI010000002.1 GCA_028703735.1 Candidatus Cloacimonadota bacterium
ATAGTTACCCACAAATCATAAGGCAAAAAGTGCTGCCTAACATCTACTATTAAGCGGGGGTTGCATAATGATTTATAGTGCCGATCCCATCTGTGCTCTTATCACTCCGGCAGGTCATTCTGCCATTGCTGTAATCAGAATTAGTGGAAATGGAGTTATTGATCTTGTAGCCCAGCATTTTTCCAATGCCAAAAAGCTGCTGAAATCCCCTTCTCACCGCCTTTTGCATGGAGTTTTTGGAGATAGCCCCCAGCACCAGATAGACGAAGTGTTAGTTAGCCTTTTCCGAAACCCAAACAGCTATACGGGTGAGGATTGCATCGAGATTTCCTGCCATGGTAACCCAAATATTGCCAAACGCATTTTGCAAAGCCTTCTAAAGCACTCCCGCATGGCAAAACCAGGAGAATTTACCCTTAGAGCATATCTGAATGGAAAGCTGGATCTAAGCCAGGCTGAAGCGGTGAATGATTTAATCAATGCCTCTGTTTCCAAAGCAGAAAATGCTGCCTTAATGCAGCTAAGAGGTATATTGAGCAAACACTTGCAAGAAATTTTACAACGCATAACCGAAGCACGTTTACGCTGTGAACTTGCCATAGATTTTGCCGATCAGGATTTACCCTCCATAGATTTAGCCGATCTAAGATTGCGGATTTTGAATCTGTTTACCGATGCTAAAGATCTGGCAAACAAAGGAGAGCAAGGCAGAAAAATACGCGAAGGGATAAAAATTTGTTTGGCAGGAGCTCCAAACACCGGTAAATCATCTTTATTCAATGCATTTTTACAGCAAAACCGCGCTATTGTTACCCCACATCCGGGTACTACCAGAGACTATTTGGAGGAAAGCATCTCCTTAGCTGGTTTTCCTGTGGTGATCGTAGATACAGCAGGTTTACGGGATTCTGAAGACGAAATAGAAAACCAGGGTATAGCAAAAAGCTACGAATTGATGCAGGAAGCGGATATTGTGCTATATTTAATTGATTCCACCAATCCGGTTTTACCCGCATCAGCAAATTTCCCCATGGAATACCTGGATAGAAGCATAATCGTGTATAGTAAAGCAGATTTGCTGCCGGAAGATTATGTGCGCCATGCCGAGGGAATTTATTGTAGCGTTTTGCAGCCTTCAGGATTGGTGGCACTTAGCAAAGCGATTTTGACACGGCTAAATTTATCCGATACCTTATTGGAAAATCCTTTGGTAACCAATGTTCGCCATTTGGCAGCACTTGCAGGATGCATAGAATCTTTGCAAAATGCCTTGCTGAGCCTGGATAATGGTTCCGGATTCGAATTTGTTGCCTTCGAGCTTGCTTCGGCAAGCGGATTTCTGGAGGAAATTCTGGGAGTAATAACCCCGGATCACCTGTTAGAAAACATATTTTCGAACTTTTGTATAGGAAAATAGAGACAATTTATGGATGCAAACCCAAAGAAAACAGTAGCAGTGGGAATTAGTGGCGGAGTAGATTCTGCCATGGCTGCCCAGATTTTGATGATGGCGGGATACGATGTAATTGGTATCACCATGTCTATCTGGAACGAAGCAATACCCATCACCGAGGCTACAAAAAGTGGCTGCTTTGGTCCAGGTGAAAAGGACGATCTGATTGCGGCGGAGCAAATCTGCCAAAAACTGGGTATCCCACACCATGTGTTGCGCTTGCAAGATGAATATAGCGACAATGTACTATCTTACTTTTGCAGCACTTATATCAGCGGAAAAACCCCTAATCCCTGCCTTATGTGCAATCAACGCATGAAATTTGGTTTATTACCCCAAAAAGCCAGAGAAGCAGGAATCGAGTTTCAGTATTTTGCCACCGGACACTATGTACGGGTAAGCTACAATCAGCTTTTGCAGCGATATCAATTGTTCAAAGCTTGCGACACCAGCAAGGATCAATCTTACTTTCTCTCTTTTCTCCATCAGGATCAATTGGCTAATATTATCTTTCCCTTGGGAGATAAAACCAAGGTGCAGATAAAAGCCTTTGCCTGCGAAAACGGCTTTGTGGAGCTTGCCGAGAAACAAGAAAGCCAGGACTTTCTGGAGTCCGACGATTATAGTGTGCTGTTCGATAAGGATACTTTTGCTCCGGGGGAGATTAAGGACATGCAAGGTAAGGTGATAGGCAAACACAACGGGCTAATAAATTATACCATAGGTCAACGCCGAAATCTTGGAATTAGTGGACAAGCAGAACCGCACTATGTAATAAGCATAGATAGCAAAACAAATAGCCTGGTAGTGGGAACACAACAGCATTTGATGCATAACACCTGTACAGCCATAAATGTAAACTGGTTATCTGTGGATTGCCCCTTAAAGCCTTTTTCTGCCACTGCCAAAATTAGAGCTCAGCACGAAGCAGCAGCCTGCATTGTTACTCCTTTGGATGCCAATAGCTTTAGTGTGGAGTTTGTTCAAGCCCAGCTATCCATCACTCCCGGACAGGGCATTGTGCTCTATGAAGGAGATATGGTTTTGGCTGGCGGAATTATAGCCTAAGGCTTCTACATCAGTTTTGCAGGCAGAGCGTTTTGGCTGTCAATCTCCTGATTGACAGATGCGACGGAGTCGCTTGTAGTTATAGCGAGCTGTGCTCGCTGTGGCAACCTAAGAGATTGCCACCCCCAATTTGATATGATAAAAAAAGGCGGGATAATAAGCCCCCCGCCTCTAATTTACCTTATTCGCTTAACATACTATTCACTATACGGAATAATGTAGTCCGCAGATGGATAGTTTCAAAGCTGATAGCCCCAGAAAAGGCTATACTTCCATTATTTCTTTTTCTTTCGCTTTTTCTGCTTCGTCTATCTTCTTTACCCACTCGTCTGTGGTATCTTGCAGTTCTTTCAACAGCTTTTTCTCTTCGTCTTCGCTAATATCACCATCTTTTTTCAGCTTTTTCCCGCCTTCATTAGCGTCCCTGCGGATACTCCTGATGGCTATGCGGGCATCTTCCGAAATCTTCTTGATGTTCTTCACTATGTCCTTGCGTTTTTCCTCGGTTAAAGGCTGGAAGGGAAGGCGAATAACGTTGCCGTCATTTTCGGGAGTAATTCCGATATTGGCTGCCAGAATTGCTTTCTCGATATCTGCCAGAGTGGTTTTATCCCAGGGCTGCACAATGATGGTGCGCGCTTCCGGAATAGAGATATTACACAGTTGTTTCACCGGAGTTGGCTGTCCGTAATAGTTTATCCGCACGTCATCCAAAATGGAAGCACTGGCTCTTCCGGTTCTAATTTTGGAATATTGATGTAAAAGAGATTCGAAGCTCTTCTGCATTTTTTCCTTTGTGTTTGCTTTAATGTTTTCCATAATTTCCTTACTCGCCTGTTTAAAAAAATCAAGCCACCCGGATTTGTGAATCAGGGATGTATATAGGTTCCAATATCGGCTTTTAACAGGGCTTGAGTTAACATACCGGGTTTACTGATGTTGAATATCTTTATGGGCATATTGTTATCCGCTGCCAAAGAGAATGCAGTTAAGTCCATCACACCCAACCGCTGTTCCAAACACTCCTGAAAGCTGGCAGAGCTTATAAAACGTGCATTAGGATCCTTCATGGGATCCGCAGAATATAAGCCATCCACCTTGGTTGCTTTCAATACAATATCTGCCTTCAGCTCTATTGCTCGTAACACAGCCGCAGTGTCTGTGGTAAAATAGGGATTGCCCGTGCCACCACTAAGGAAACAGATTTTGCCTGCTTCCAAAGCTGCCGAAGCACTTTGTGGATCGTAACGAGGCACCACTTTATCTATAGCCAACGAAGAAAAAACCTCCGCCGGATAGCCCTTTCCCCTCAGAATTTCTGCCATATACAAGGCATTCTGAATTGTGGCAAGCATGCCAATGCTATCCAGAACCACACGGTTTAGCTCCTGGTTTTTCCAGCTTCCGCCACGGAAGATATTTCCCCCGCCCAATACTATAGCCAGGCTGTAGCCAAGCTTCGATACTTCAATCAGCTCGTTGGTTAGTTCGTCTGTTGCAGTATCGCTATAGCCAAAACCCTGGCTTCCCGCAAGCATTTCGCCCGAAAGCTTCAGCAAAATACGGTGTATCTTTTCGCTGCTAAATGTATTCATCATCATTCGTGGGGGTGGCTGCTTATCCGCCTAATTGATAACGGACAAAACGGGCTATTTGGATGTTTTCACCGGTAGTGGCAACTGCATTGGTAAGCAGGTCTTTCACTGTGCGGGTGCTATCGCCAATCAGTTCTTGATCCAGTAGCGAATTCTCGGCACAGAATTTACGGATGTTACCTTCCACTATCTTCTCGATAATTTCGGGTTTTTTACCATCCAAAACTGCTTTATTATAGGCAATTTCTTTTTCGCGCTCCAGCAAAGCGGGATCAATCTGATCAGAGCTAACTGCCAAAGGATTGGTAGCTGCAATTTGCAGAGCAATTTCGTTTGCAATAGCCATGAAATCTGGGGTGCGGGCTACGAAATCGGATTCGCAATTGAGTTCCAGCAGCACACCAATTTTATAGTTAAAGTGTATGTAAGAATGAATTATGCCTTCTTTTGTCTCTCTGCTGGCTTTGGATTCGGCTTTGCTGATTCCTCTCTCGCGCAGATATTTTATGGCTTCGTCCACGTTGCCATCTTTTTCCACAAGGGCTTTACGGCATTCCATCATGCCGACTCCGGTTCTCTCGCGCAGTTCTTTTACCATAGTTGCGGTAATATCTGCCATTTGTGTTCTCCTTTGTCTTCGTTAGACGTTAGAGGTTAAACGTTAGACGATGCAGCAAAGCCCGCTTAACTCTTAACTTTTAACTCTTAACTTGGTTATGTGTTTGTAATACAGTGTGATGGCTTTGTTTAAGCCATCACACCATCATTTACTAATTATGCTTCAGTTCCGCTAAATTCGGGAACTTCAAATTCTACTTTTTCTTCAGTTGCGGCTGCAAGCTCTGCTTCAGGCGCATCTGTGGCAGTTTCGGGAGCTTTTTCATAGTTCAAGCCTTCTGCTGCAATGCCTCTGCCTTCTATTACAGCATTCGCCATAATATCGGAAATCAGATGAATTGCGCGGGTGGCATCATCATTGGAGGGTATTACGTAATCCACAAGATCGGGATCGCAATTTGTATCCACCATTGCAACAATGGGGATATTTAGAATGCGAGCTTCGTGAACTGCAATATCTTCGTGTTCGGTATCTACCACAACAACGCAGCCAGGAACAGCATCCATATCACGGATACCGCCCAAGGAAAACTCTATCTTGTCGTGCATACGTTTCATTTTCTGTTGTTCAAGCTTGGTATAGCTGGTGATGGTTCCATCAGCAACTATTTCTTCGTAGTATTTCATCTTTTCAATGCTTTGACGAATGGTAGCCATATTGGTAAGCATGCCACCATACCAGCGTTGGTTTACAAAAAATACACCGGCTTTTTCGGCAGCTTCGCGAATTGCACTCTGTGCTTGTTTCTTGGTTCCCACAAAGAGGATGTATTCGCCCTTGGAGGCTACTTCTTTCACGTATTGGTAGGCTTCGTTTATCGCATCAACCGTTTGTTTAAGGTCGATGATATGGATCCCATTGCGTTTGATGAAGATGTATTTCTTCATTTTTGGGTTCCACTTGAAGGTCTGGTGTCCAAAATGAACGCCAGCTTCGAGAAGTTGTTTCATAGAAACTACGGACATTATTTTCTCCTAAGATATACGGTTTCTAATTTCTTCCGAACGGTCTAAGCAATTCAGAAAGGATTTCCTTTCACCGCCTTGCAAGCGTTTCGAAAGCTTATTTGGCGCATTCCGCCAGGTTTGTAACAAGTGTTCCATATCCTGTAAGCAGGGGGGAAGTATCCCCCCAAAACCCTGTGGTTTAACGCTTGGAGAACTGGAATCTTTTTCTGGCTTTCGGGCGTCCGGATTTCTTCCGCTCCACCATACGGGGATCACGGGTAAGAAATCCGCGGGTTTTGAGCACGGGTCTCAGTTTTTCGTCGTATTCTACCAAAGCACGGGTAATACCATGACGGATTGCTCCAGCTTGACCGCTTAAGCCACCGCCACGCACGTTTACAAACACATCGAAGTTTTCGGATAAGCCAGCAGTTTGCAAAGGCTGTTCCACCACCATTTCGAGGGTTTCGCGCTGAAGGTATTTCTTCATCTGTACTTTGTTGATGATGCGCTTTCCAGTTCCAGGGGTTAACCGAACCCGGGCAACAGCATTCTTTCTTCTTCCAACGGCATCAAAATTTTGCATGCCTTTTCCTCCTAAATAGTAAGTTCTACCGGCATCTGAGCAGCATGAGGATGCTCCGTTCCAGCATAAACTTTCAGTTTTTTGAACATTGCGCGCCCCAAAGTGTTTTTCGGCATCATACCTTTAACGGCATGTTCGATAATACGCTCTGGATGCTCTTCCATAACTTTTGCATACGGGATTTCTTTTAAACCACTGGGGTATCCACTAAAGGTTTTGTAAACCTTTTGCAACGCCTTTAAACCGGTTACGCGGACTTTTTCCGCATTGATTATTACTACATAATCGCCGGTATCAAGATTCGTGGCAAAATAAGGCTTGTGCTTTCCACGTAATATGGAAGCAACCTTGGTGGACAATCGTCCCAAAGGCAAACCCGTTGCGTCTACGATAAACCAAGCTTGTTGGATATCGGAAGGACTTGGGGTAAGGGTCTTCATCGATTCTCCTTTACGGTTTTTTATTCAGAATGCCAGAATTTTACACAAGGGGATAGTGTCAAGGGAAAGCTTTGTGAAGCTTGTATTTCCATAACCCGGATAAAGATATAGGGCAGGATTTTTTACTTCCCGCCCTACAGCATTTTTTTGTAATAGCCTTAAGAAGCTATCGTTGTTTGTTAGAACTTATAGCCTATACCTATGTTGCCAGATAGGGAATTTGTGTTATATCTGCCAGCCATATTAGTAGTGGTTTGGCTTGTTGCTTTAATTTCGCGTTCGGAGAATAGAATGTATTGCATGTTTGCATCCACGGTGATATTACCGAAATTACGTCCGTAACCAAGATTGGAGCTAAACTTTGTGTTGATGTCAGATAGGGTGGGGGTTTGAGTTTCTTCGGGAATGGGAGATTCGTCCATAAAGAAACCTGCTCTAAAGGCATTGGGTCCCATCAGGTATTCGGTGCCCAAACTTACGCGGGATGTGTTTTCCCATTTGAAGGCAAGCTTATCCTTCATAACCCCAGCAGGAGTGGTGATGTCTACAACTACTTCATCCAATACGTCCCACATGGTGTAAGCGTAATCCAGGTTTAAAACCATGTTTGGTATTACTTTATAGGAAACGCCAACCCCAATTTCTCCGGGAAGATTAAGGGTGGTTTCTATATCATATTTACCCTTTTCATAGCCGGCAGGATAGGCTGTATTGAAAGTTTCCACATCACCTTCCATCTTGATCTCACTGGGGATTTTTCCAGATAGACCAACAGAGATGGTTTCCGTGGGTTTAAACATGAATCCAAGATTTAGACCATAGCCAATTCCCGTTCCGCTCATATCAGAGGTTTTTGGCTTGGCATAATATGTGGTATCACCGGCAGCATTAGTGTTCCAGCTAAGCTTTGCAATATCAATCGCACCATACATTACGCTAACGCCTAATCCGGCGGATAGGGTAGGCATAATTTGATAAGCTATGCTGGGGTGAATATCCAAAATTGCGATGCTACTAAGGGTTTCATCTTTGGGGAAGTCCGCATTGGTAATGCCAACTGCAGCTTCATTGTAAAGATCCCAAGTAGTTCCAAGTCCGTAAGGTACAAAAACGCCCAAACCATATTTTAACTTCGGGTGTTTTGCCATTGTTACAAAAGCGTTCGGGAAAGAGCGTAAACTCTTTTCTGCTTCATACTCTTTTGCAGTATAACCCGGAATTCCATAAGGTGAGCCAATAAATCCGGTTCCCGAAGAATCCCATGTACCTGAAGGAAGAATAAAAGTTCCACCCAAATCGATGGAATTTTCGTCCATGAATCCAAGACCGGCAGGATTCCAAAACATGGCACTGGCGTCATTTGCTAAGCCGCGAAATGCTCCACCCATAGAAGTGGCACGTGAACCCACACCAGTGAGGGCAAAACCTCCGGCAAAAAGATATGCGCCGAGGCTAAGGAAAATTAGGGTAAGTGTGATTAGCTGAATCTTTTTCATAGTGTTAACTCCTTATTATTCAAGCTACATTCACCAATTTAGTGAACGAGACAAGTAAAAACATCCTGCATAAAGCGGTCAAGATAAATTTTGGGCGAGAAAATCTTTTATCAGAGGAGCAAGGTGATAATCACCACTTGCCTACATATTAAAACCAAGATTACTTAACCATTCACATCATTGTGTACTCCTTTTTTGTTTACTTGATTGTGAATTTTGAGGTTGCGATCTTATCGTTATCGGCAACATACATCGCTATATATATGCCTGGTGTAAGGTTTACCTGTCCAAGCGTCCCTTGCTTGCTTTTGTAATTTACAATGGGATGCGAAGCAACAAGCTGTCCGCGGATATTGAATACATCTATTCTGCTGCGATTTACCCCTAAGGGAAGTTCCCCTTCCAATAGGTAATTCCATTCTCTTTGGTCTTTACCGGCAGGATTGGGAAATATCCTCAGGTTAAGCGTCACAGATTGCTGGAGGGGATCCTCATTTGCTACCGTAGTATCTCTTAGCTGCGTGTTTCCCGCATAAACATGCACCCATCCATTATAGTTACTTGTTCCTGATTGACTCTGGGGAGCACAGAAAGCCACATCGTCGCAGCCATCGCCATTAAAATCACCTATTGCGGGTGTCCCCCAACCAAATTGATAATCGGGTGTTATGGGAGGAGGAGTAATCCTAAGATCATATACCCCATTGGGATTAGCACCCCCCAACCAGAGCCCTGCCGCTCCACTCCAAAATCCTGATCGATGTTCGGAAGTGATCATATCGCTGTAACCATCGCCATTAAAATCACCGAAGCTGACTTCGCTGTCTTCCACATTGATCAGCGTTGTCCAAGGTGCCATATCGATGATAAGCTCTGGTGACTGAGGAAGCGTGAGGGAACCCAGCTTGATTTTATAGCCACTATTACCTGGTGATATCACCCACATGCTAAGATAATCATCGAACCCATCCCCATTGAAATCTCCGATTCCAAAAGCGAAAGGAGAATTGTTGTATGGCTCAGTGGTAGCATCATAAAGGAGAACCCTGTCAGACGAGTCAAAGTATCCGTCATTACCACAGTAGAGGTACAAAGAGAAGTCATTGGGACTATTACGAGGAACATAGCCGACTGTAAAATCATCAATTTCATCTCCATTAACATCACCAACATACGAAATATTCATAACTGAACCCATGATAACATTATCCACCACAATTTCGCTTTGGAAGGTTCCGCCGAATATGATTGCGATACTCCAGGTCTGTAATGAATCTGGAGTGATGTGGAAAGCTCCAATATCGTCACAGCCGTCGTTATTAATATCGCCTATGTTCTCTTGAATGATAAATTCGGACGAAAAAGGTGTGCCGAATGAAGCCATCGGGATGATGTGGTCTGGGATTAGATCTGGATTGGGTCCACCAAAGAAATACCTGATGCCTCTCTGAGTTGTTGATTCATTGATTACAACCGCATCGACAATATCCTGATATCCATCTCCATTGAAATCACCTGAAAGAAGCCGCGATCCCGGTGCTTGAGTCCAAAAATCACCTTGGGTAACTAAGTCCGGAGTACCATCAAAATCAGTACCTCCCCAATAGCAATATAGCTTGGCTGGTACTGATAATGCTGTACTCCTGTTTTGCGGGATAATCAGATCGTCATAGCCATCAGCATTGAAGTCAATTGCCGCCATCCTAACAAACTGCATACTGTTTTCATGTGCCCCTTGGATGGAAAGCATCAGATCCACATTGTTCTGGGCTAATAAACCACATATCCAGATATGAAGGAGGATAATAAGAAGTATCCTTGTAGCTTTCATGTTCATCTCCAAAGTAACCGAAATGCAATTACTTTTTTCTAAAAATTTGTGAAAACACAATGTGCATTTGTTGATAATACAGCACTAAGAGCAGAATTATTCTTTCCCGATTCCGTTAGTTGCAATTTATCTAATCTAATTTTCTTTGTCAAGTGCAATTTTTTGGCACATTCTTGCTGGTGTTATCTGTATTCAAAAACACTTGTTTCCAACAGCCTGGTTCCAGTATCCTTGCAGTTACCTTGCAGGCACTTTTGATACTGCAGGGTAAGAGATGGGATTGATGGTAGATGCTGTTAAAATCAATATAGTTATCAGAGCAATGTGAGGGTTTAGTAATTACACACGCCTCGTGTGTGAACAGCCGGGGCGGCTGTTATTACGAATATATGCTGTTAGAATCAATATGGTTATTAGAGCCATGTTCGGGTTTCGTAAACACACACGCCTCGTGTGTGAACAGCCGGAGCGGCTGTTATTACGAATATATGCTGTTAAAATCAATATGGTTATTAGAACCATTTTCGGGTTTAGTAATTACACACGCCTCGTGTGTGAACAGCCGGGGCGGCTGTTATTACGAATATAAGCTGTTAGAGTCAATATGGTTATTAGAACCATTTTCGGGTTTAGTAATTACACACGCCTCGTGTGTGAACAGCCGGGGCGGCTGTTGTTACGAATATATGCTGTTAAAATCAATATGGTTATTAGAACCATGTTCGGGTTTCGTAAACACACACGCCTCGTGTGTAAACAGCCGGGGCGGCAGTTGTTACGAATATATGCTGTTAAAATCAATATGGTTATCAGAGCAATGTTCGGGTTTCGTAATTACACACGCCTCGTGTGTGAACAGCCGGGGCGGCTGTTATTACGAATATATGCTGTTAAAATCAATATGGTTATTAGAACCATTTTCGGGTTTAGTAATTACACACGCCTCGTGTGTAAACAGCCGGGGCGGCTGTTATTACGAATATTTGCTGATAGAATCAATATGGTTATCAGAGCAATGTTAGGGTTTAGTAATTACACACGCCTCGTGTGTAAACAGCCGGGGCGGCTGTTATTACGAATATATGCTGTTAAAATCAATATGGTTGTTAGAACCATGTAAGGGTTTAGTAATTACACACGCCTCGTGTGTGAACAGCCGGGGCGGCTGTTATTACTAACAAGTGCTGCTTCATGCTGGATACCCGTCTTCGCAGTAATTTGAATGTGCAAAAATGGAACCTACGCTATCTTTCCGGGCTTGATCCGGAATCCAGCCAAAAAATTTTACTTGCCTTTATCGTGCCTTAGTTAAACTTGTCTATCGGAGGTGTGCAAACACATCACCTTATTGACTATCAACGAAATATGATTAGATTATAAATTATACATAAGGAGCACCAGATGATTTTCCTCAAGCGCATTGGCATATTCCTGCTCACCAATTTATTGGTGATGACAGCAATAAGTATTATAGTAAACCTGATTGGATTACCTATGGATGGTATGTGGGGTTTATTGATCCTCTGTTCCCTATTTGGTATGGGTGGATCATTAATCTCGCTGTTGATTAGTAAATCCATGGCAAAATGGAGCTATAAGGTTAAGCTTATTCAGCCGGGAAATTCCGGAACAAGGGAAGCTACATTGTATAATTCCATAGATGCTATGGCTCGCGAAAGGGGGATTAGAACTCCGGAAGTAGGTATATACCAATCCCGCGATGCCAATGCTTTTGCCACAGGTGCTTCGCAAAATAGTGCGCTTATTGCCTTTTCCAGTGGTATTATTGATCACCTTAATGACGATGAACTTGCCGCAGTAGCAGGACATGAATTGAGCCATATTACCAGCGGTGATATGGTTACCATGACCCTTTTGATGGGTGTGGTGAATACCTTTGTGATGTTTTTTGCCCGGGTTATAGCCTTTTTTATCGATAATGCTCTGCGGGATAACCGGGGTGGAGGTTTGGGATTCTTTGGCTACATTATGGTGGTAACCCTTTTGCAGAATGGTTTGATGCTTCTGGCATACATTCCCATCTCTGCATATTCCCGCTTTAGAGAATTTCGCGCTGATGCCGGTGCTGCCAATCTTACCGGTGCTGTCCCAATGATAGAAGCCCTAAAGAAAATAAATCTTGCCTATGCTCCGGATAAACGCACAGATTCTTATGCAATGGCAAAAATTAATAACCGACGCCGTGTTTCCTTGTTTTCCACACACCCCTCGGTTGAAGCACGAATAAACAAACTTCAGGAGATGATTTGAAACAACTATTAGGTATAAAAGTAGAAAAACTGGCTATGGGTGGCTTTGGTATAGCTTTTCACGATAAAAAAGCTATCTTCATACCCTACAGCGCACCGGGAGATATGGTAGATGTAATTGTAACACACGATCGCAAGGATCATAGCTTTGCCCGTGTGAACAGATTTATAAGCCGGGGAGATTCCTTTGTTCAGCCGGATTGTTCTGCCTTTGGAGGAGAAAATCCTTGTGGAGGTTGCGATTGGCTGATGCTTAGCTACGATGAACAGGTGAAACAAAAGTACGAATTAGTTAAAAGCCTGTTTTTACCCTTTATAGATTCCGAAAAAGTGTATCCCACCATCAGTTCTCCTCAACCGGTGCATTATCGCAACAAGGTTTTTATGCCTGTGGGAGAAGGGAAGGGAAAACGTTCTTTGCAATATGGAATTTTTGCACGTTGGTCTCATCAAATAGTTCCCCACACCGCATGTAAGAATCATCCCCCTGTTTTCGATGCTTTGGCAAAAAGAATTATAGAGCTATGCATTGCAGCAAAGGTATCACCCTATAACGAGCTGCAACACAGCGGTAATCTGCGACATTTGGGGTTTAGAATATCCGCAGATGGCAGCGAGATTTTGGTGGTATTGGTAACCCTTAGCGGAAAGCTTCCTTTCTCTGGTTTGTTGGTGAAGCACATAAGCCAGGAATTCCCTTCTGTTAAAGGTATTATCCAAAACATAAACAGGGAAAAAGGAAACGTGATCCTGGGAGCAGATACCCGTATTTTATATGGCAGAGATCATATCTTCGATCGCCTTGGCAACACCAGTTTCCGCATCAGCTACCGCAGTTTTTGGCAAATCAATATCGGAACTATGGAACTGATTATGAATAGTATCCGAAAGCATATAAAACCCAAAGCCACTGTGCTGGATGCATTTTGTGGCATAGGAGCAATTGGCTTAAGCCTGGCAAACGAGGTGAAATCCTTAATCCTTTTGGAAGAACTGCCCGAAGCTATCTCCGATGCCAAAGAAAATGCCGCTTTGAACGGCATAGAAAACGTTAGCTTCGTCTGTGGAAAATTTGAAGAATTGCTGCCTGAGTTGCTTCAAAAGCAACATCCTGATGTGATAATTGTAGATCCTCCCCGCAGCGGATTGGCAAAAGACAGCTTGGAAACCATCATGTTTGCAGGAATTAAGCAGGTGATCTATTTAAGCTGTTCGCCCATGACTCTTGCCCGCGATTTAAAAGTGCTGTGCAGCAATCAATCTTATGAATTGGACTCCCTGCAGAGTTTTGATATGTTTCCCAATACCTGGCACATAGAATGCTTGGCAATTTTACACCGGAGATAAGCGGAACTAAAATGAAAAACCTCGCCATCATCCTGCTGTGTTTACTTGCAGTTTTCGGCTTAACAAGCTGTGGAGCTGACGATAGCGATACCATAGCCAATCGCGAAATCCGCGATATCATGTATGATATTTCCAACCATTTTAACCTAAAGAATGCGGAAGGAATTATGGAGCACCTCCATATAGAATATCTGCATAAAGGCTTAATCAGCTATCATTTTAACGATCTTTGGCTGGATAGAATGACCCAATTCAGCTTGCTGGAAATTGAAATATTATACATAGAACTTCAGGAAAATAAAGCCATTGTCCATAGCAAAAACACCTTTAGCTCCGCTTTCGAAACCCAAGTGCTAAACGAACCCGAAGATTCCGGCGATATTTCTTATTTCATCCGTGATAACGGTGTGTGGCGTATTTATGGAAACCAGCTTTGGTCAAAAGCTAACGCAAACCTGCAACGAAAAGGAAATTTGTTAGTAACCAGGTAAATGCTTCAGTTACTGCGGGGATGTCCTTTATCGTAGGCTTTTCTGATGTCCTCCAGACTTACGTGAGTGTAAACCTCGGTGGTGGAAAGCAGAGAATGCCCCAACAATTCCTGGATGGCACGTAGATCTGCCCCCCGTGAAAGCATGTGTGTGGCAAAACTATGCCTTAAACTATGTGGAGTATAGCCTTTGGCACGTGCAATCAGCTCAAAATATCGTTTTAAGATTATATCGAGCTGTTTGGTATCAAAAGCTTTACCGCTTTTGGTAAGAAAGAGGGTATTGGTTTCTGCGGTTATAAAGCTACCCCTTATTTTCAGGTATTCGTTTATCGCTTCCAAGGCATGAGATCCTACGGGGACAATGCGTTCCTTATTACCCTTGCCCCGCACCCTTAACAAGCCACTTTTGATATTTAGATCGTTCAGCTTTATTCCCGCTAATTCCATCAAACGCAATCCGCTGGAATAAAGAGTTTCCAGGATGGCACGGTTTCGCAAACCAAATCTGCTGCTGGTATCCGGAATGGCTAAAAGGCTGCGAACTTCTTCTTCCGTAAAACATTTGGGTAAGGGCTTTTCGTATTTGGGACGCTTAATTTTGTCCATGGGGTTTTCCGCTATGATTCCCTTTATCTTGCAATAGCGGAAAAAGCTATTTAGAGAAGCACTTTTACGAGCCAAAGAACGGTTACAATCCTGCTTTTCGTTCAACCAGCGCAAAAAATCTCTAAGGTTTAACAAGGTGATAGCTTGCACAGGAACAGAGGGTGTTTCAAAAAAGCGTTTCACAAAACTGTGGAATTGATCCAAATCCAGCTTGTACGCTTGGATAGTGCGAATTGATTTCCCCTCCAGGGAAAGGTGCTCACAAAAGAGCTTTATGCTGTTTTCCATCTATCTGCAAGGTTCTCCTCTTGTTAATTTTTACCGTCAAGAACACCGTAACGTAGCATTCCGATGCTACGAAAAGAGCTATGAGATTCGTAACGTAGCATTCCGATGCTACGAAAAGAGCTATGAGATTCGTAACGTAGCATTCCGATGCTACGAAACTTTTTCACCTATTTATTTCGGAGGATCGGAATCCTCCGCTACATGGACTTTCCACCTCCGTGTCATTTTTTCCTTGCCTTAAACCTTGTCGAGGAAAATGTTGTCCTAAGAGAAAGTGGAGGTATTATGAACCAATACATAGATAGCAGTGCCAAGCTTGGAGAAAACGTAGTAATTGGCTATAACAGCGTAATTTTAGCTGGTGTGGAAATAGATGACGATTGCCTTATTGGCAATAATGTTGTAATTCATCCAGGTAGCCAAATTGGCAAAGCTTGCCGGATTGATGATGGTGTGATTATTGGCAAAAAGCCATTATCCTCACCCCGTAGCATCTTTAAGGTACCCAGTGATCTAAAACCTGCGATTATTGGTGATTTTTGTCAAATTGGAGCAAATGTGGTAATATACTGCCAATGCACAATAGGGCAGCGAAATCTGATTGCAGATATGGCTACCATAAGAGAAAACGTGCTAATTGGTGATTTGAATATTGTGGGTCGCAATGTGGCAATAGAGAATTTTGTTACCATTGGCAGCCGCAACAAGTTCGAAACTAATAGCTATATCACTGCCTATTCCTCTGTTGGGGATTACTGCTTTGTAGCACCTTGCACTGCAACCAGTAACGATAACTATATGGCACGAGACAAAGAGAGATTCAACCATTTCAAAGGTATCACAATGGAGGATGGTTCCCGCATTGGAGTTGCCGCTACCATTTTACCCGGAAAAACTATTCACTCTGATGGTGTTGTTGCAGCAGGAGCTGTTGTAACACGTGATGTTCCAGCTAAAACCATCGTGGCTGGTAATCCTGCAAAACCATTTAGAGAGGTGCCCGATTCACAACTGATGGAAAACAATCTGGATAAGTAATGAAAACCCTGGTAATAATCCCTACCTACAATGAAATTGAGAATATCGAACGCATAATCGAACTGGTGCTAAGCAAAGGTGAAGATATCCACATATTAGTACTGGACGATAATTCTCCTGATGGCACAGCCCTAAGGGTGAAATTTATTCAAAGCAGTGAGCCAAGATTGCATCTGATAGAACGCCCCCGAAAAATGGGTTTGGGCTCTGCTTATGTAGCCGGTTTTAAATTTGCCTTGAAGAATGGTTATGATTATATAATGGAAATGGATGCGGATTTTTCGCACAATCCTGATGACGTACCACGGCTTATTGCTGCTGCTCAAAACAAGGATCTGGTAATAGGCAGCCGTTATAGCAATGGAGTGAACATCATAAATTGGCCCTTCCGTCGCTTGTTGATCAGCTATTTCGCCAGTAAATATGTCCGTATGATTACCGGTATGCCAATAAAAGACCCTACCGGTGGTTACAAGTGCTTTCACCGAAGGGTTTTGGAAAGCATAAATTTAGATAAAATCCTTTCCGATGGCTATGCGTTTCAGATAGAAATGAACTTTCGCACTTGGGTGAAAGGCTTTAGAATACAGGAAATTCCCATTGTGTTCACAGAACGCCTGAATGGGGTATCCAAAATGAGCCGACATATTGTTTGGGAAGCTGCCTGGATGGTATGGCATCTGCAAATCCTGAAGCTTTTCAGGCTGATAAAGTAGCGTTGTGAGCTAAAGTGAAAATTAACTATATCCTCCCAGAGAAATAATGTTAGAAAGAATTAATAACCCCATCGTCCAAACAGAAGATAGGGATCTGGATCGTGCTTTACGTCCCAAAACATTGCACGAGTTTATTGGGCAAGATCACATCAAGGAACTTTTAGAAATAAGCATTCAGGCTGCAAAATTGCGGGGTGAATCGCTGGATCATGTGCTGTTTTATGGACCTCCGGGTTTGGGTAAAACCACTCTGGCAAGCATTATTGCACGTGAAATGGGTGTAAATATCACCGTTTCCAGTGGTCCCGTGATAGAAAAACCGAGTGATTTGGCGGGTATTTTAACGAACCTGCAGCGTCATGAAGCTCTTTTTATAGACGAGATCCATCGGCTTTCTCATGTGATAGAGGAATACATCTATCCTGCCATGGAAGATTTTGAGATGGAGATAATTCTGGATAGCGGTCCCAACTCCCGCACCCTAAAAATACCGGTGGAAAACTTCACTTTGATAGGTGCAACCACACGTGCGGGATTGTTAACCCCTCCCTTAAGAGACCGTTTTGGGATAGTGCTAAGGCTGGATTATTACGATTTCGAGTCCATTGCCATGATCATCCGGCGTTCTGCAAAGCTGCTAAATATTCCTGCGGATGAAGATGGAGTGGCAGAATTGGCAAGACGCAGCAGAGGAACCCCTCGCATAGCAAATCGCTTGCTGCGTAGAGTGCGCGATTATGCCCAGATAAAGGGCAAGGGTATTATTACCCTGGAAATTGCACTTGCTGCTCTTCAAATGCTACAGGTGGATCATGCCGGACTGGACGAAATGGATAAACGCATTCTTAGCACCATTATAGAAAACTACCGAGGCGGACCTGTGGGGATAAAAACCATTGCTACAGCTATTGGAGAGGATTCTGGCACCATAGAAGAAATCTTCGAACCCTATCTGGTGCAGCAAGGATTTTTGGAGCGAAGTCCGCAAGGCAGGAAGGTAACATTTAAGGCATACCGTCACTTGGGCTTAACCCCTTCTGCGGAACAAAGCGAAATCTTTCATTAAGATAATGAATAATTCGGCTGTGATTCACGGAATTCGCTGGAATCTGTTTACCACGGTTATTCGCAGGATTCTAAGCCTTGCCCTGCTTATCTATCTGGCTTCCTGGCTTTCTCAGGGGGATTTTGGGGTGTTCCGCACCTACAGCTTAATTTTGGCAATTACCTCCGTCTTTGCCGTTATTGGCATGGATTCTAACCTCATCACAGATCAAAGTCATATCAAGCTTAATCTCTTCAGTTTTGCTCAGGTTGGCTTAGGTTTGGGAGTTCTGTGCAGCCTTCTTTTAGCTTTATCGTCTGTGTGGTTAGCCAGGCTATATCACAGCTTGGAATTGGGCACCATAATCCGCTGGACTTCACTGTTTGTGCTGGTGGAAGTTTTGCGGAAGCTGCTGCGCAGTATAGCACAAACAAGGCTGATGTTCAAAGATTTAGCTTTGGCAGAAACCTGGAATGTGGTGTTTTATTGCCTGCTAAGCTTTTCTGTGATATACTTTTACCGCCATGTTTGGGTTTATGTGGTGGCTTACTATCTGGGAAACCTGGTAGAAACCATTTACCTGTATGTGCGTTTGAAACCAAGCCCTTCTTTGCAGCTAAAACGTCTTTTATCCATCAAATGGCTAAATTATAGCTGTGCCAATATAAAAAAAAACCGAGCTTTCCTGTTAAACGTAAGTGCAATTCGCCTGTTAAATACCTATGCAGGCAATGCTCCTATCCTGTTTTTGGGGACAATGGTCAGTGCTGCCTTTATGGGACAGTATTTCTTTGCCACTCAATTGATTGGGGTTCCGGTAATTATGTTCACCATGGCAGTGGGACAGGTTTTTTATCCGGTGTTTGCTCAAAGTGATACCAGTAGAACCATCCAAAGCATCAATAGCTACACCCGTTTAACCCTAAGCCTGGGAATTCCCCTGTTAATTGTGTATGGTTATGCCCTAAAACTTGCCATTCCCTGGTTGTTTACCGGTAAATGGGATGCTGCCATCCCTTTGCTTTTCTCTCTTATTCCCTATTTTGGCAGCAGCATGCTAAATGATCCCATCAGCGGAATTCCCTTCATCTGCCGCAAGCCGCATTGGGAATTAGTCTGGAATGCGATATCCTTATTTTTGCGTTTATTACTGCTTTTATGGGGAATGAAATATGGTTTTGCCTTTGCAGTGTTGCTGTTCAGCTTAGGTAGTGCATTTATGAATCTGGTATTCTATTTCATGTCTTTGTATCTGCTGAAAGCTAAACTGCTACCGGCTTTGGCAAGTATATGCTTGTGGAGTGTAAGCATTCTGGCTTTGATGGCAATTCTGCATTTCGTGGCACGGGGTTCATTGCCAATACTATATGGAAGCATCTGCTTTATTATTTATCTATTGGCAGTGTTTGCTTTTGCCAAACCTGTTTACAGTGATGTAAGAAGGATTATAAGATGAGTGATAGTTTTTGGCAACGCGCTTTATACAAAATCCCAAACCTGCTTTTTCCACCCCATAACCTGCGGGAATATAGCACTATTATACATGAGGCATCACTCAGGAACTACATATTTTTCACTCTACAGGAATTCAGCCAGGCACAGCTAATAGACCAACAACCCTTTATAATTCTGCGTCATGATATAGATTCTGATCCCCAGGCTGCACTTAAATTTGCCATGGTGGAGCTTCAATATAAGGTGAAGGCAAGTTATTATTTTCGCAAGTTAACCTGGGATGTAAAGGTGATAAATGCCA
Source organism: Candidatus Cloacimonadota bacterium (assembly GCA_028703735.1). GTDB lineage: Bacteria > Cloacimonadota > Cloacimonadia > Cloacimonadales > Cloacimonadaceae > Cloacimonas. The sequence continues at coordinate 19,595 of JAQVMI010000002.1, forward strand.
TCCATAAACATGGACACGAAATTGGGTATCACTACGAAGAAATGACCGATTTTGCCAAAGCAAGACACCTAAAGGATAAATCCGCTGTGCAACTGCACCTAAAAGAGATTCAGCAGAATTTTAGCAATAACCTTGCCGAACTGCGCCAAACTGTAGATTTTGATATCAAAGGCGTAGCAGCTCATGGGGATTTTGCCTGGAAACGCTTGGATTTGGGCAACCGTTTCTTTTTGCGGGATAAAGATTTTAGGGCTGTTAACAATATTGAATACGAGGCTTATGACGAGCCACTTGTAGCAAAATACTGTAATCACGTAAGTGATAAACCTGCACCACAGGTTTTCTTGCCGGAATCACCCCTTGCTTATATAAAAAGAGGAGAATCCTTTTTGTTCCTAAGCCACCCCAGATGGTGGTACCCCAATCCCTGGGGAAACATTTATTCGGATATCAAGGTAAATTATCAGAAATTGATTTGGTAAATACTTTAGCAGTGGTTCCGTAGTTTCAGTTCCAGAGGATGTGGATGCAGATAATACTGATCCGCCAGATACTCCTTGCCAAATTTGTTCACATAATGATTAATCATGGTAATTGGAACTATCAACGGTAGCAAACCTGCTTTGTAGCTATCAATAAGCCCTATCAGTTCCACCTTTTCATCTGCCACAAGATCAGCTTTGAAATAGCCAAGTATATGCAGCAGTACATTTTGGTGTTTACTGGGTGTTGCAGATTTTTGCATCCCCTGCATTAACTGGGTAAAGTACTCTAGCAGCACATCTGCAAAGGAACCATTAGATGAATCTGCCACAAGCTTTCCCATACTTTTATAATGAGCCGGGCTATGTGCCATTAGCAGCAGTTTATGCTTTGTGTGAAAATCCACCAAAGTTCCGGGTTTGGGTTTATCTGCCAGCAATCTACGCCAGCGATGCATCACAAAGATACGTTCGATAAAATTTTCCCGCAGATTGGGATCGTGTAATCTACCCTCTTCTTCGCAAGGAAGCAGGGGAAAGGAATCCATAAAAGCTCTGG
>JAQVMI010000160.1 GCA_028703735.1 Candidatus Cloacimonadota bacterium
GCAATACAAGTATAAGCCATAAGAGCGATTTTGGGCAATACTTTACTCCAAGTGTGGTAGCGTTGTTCATGGCATCGATGTTTCCCGATGTTCAAGATAGCAATGTAAAACTGCTTGATCCCGGAGCCGGAATTGGTAGCTTATCTTGTGCGTTTGTGCTAAATATGAACCATCGGGTGCAGGGTTTAAACTACGAAATAGATTGTTACGAAACAGATCACAACGTATCGGCAAAGCTAACCAAGAATTTGTATGAATTGTCTTCAAGTATTAGTGTAAAGTATTCTATCATGTATGAAGATTTCATCGGTGCAGCAGTAGATCATTTGTTACAGTTCGAAAAACCAGTTTATACGCATGTGATAATGAACCCACCTTACAAGAAAATTCATAGTAGTTCCACCTGTCGCAAACTGCTAAGATCGGTGGATTTGGAAATTGTAAACCTTTATTCTGCTTTTGTATCCATGAGTCTGGAGCTATTAAAACAAGATGGATACTTAGTTGCAATAATTCCCAGAAGCTTTTGTAATGGGACATATTATCTGCCGTTTCGTAAGCACGTGCTCTCTAATGCAGTAATTAGGCGAATACATCTTTTTGAATCCAGAAATAGCGTATTCAAGAATGACAGTGTGCTACAAGAGAATATAATAATCCTGTTACAAAAAAGCGACTTAACAAATCAAGTGGAGATTAGCTATTCTATAGACCAAAGATTAGATAATATAGAAAGCCTCCAGGTAGATTACGATAGGATTGTAGATTTAGATTCGTGGGAACTGATAATAAACATTCCTCAGCAAAACAGAATTTCGCAATCGATTGTGGGATCAGATTTTAAACAATTAGGGTGCATGGTTTCTACAGGACCCGTAGTAGATTTTAGGAGCATAGATTTCATTAGCAAAGAATCCCCCGGCTATGCCACACCCTTAATCTACCCGCAGAATGTTAGCTGTTTCATGGTTCATACGCCCAGCCTGACAGGAGCACAAACAACCATAGAAGCCAATACAATCACAAAAAAAATGATGTATAAAAATGGTTATTACGTGGTTGTGAGGAGGTTTTCTTCCAAGGAAGAGAAACGCAGGATAGTGGCTGCACTTTACAAACCAGTTGAAAATGGTGGTGAATACATTGCATTCGAAAACCACTTGAATGTGTTTCATAACGGTGGACATGGTTTGGATCCTGATATAGCTTATGGTTTGGTTGCCTATTTGAATTCTGCAGGCTTCGATGAAGAATTCAGGTTATTCAGCGGACATACACAGGTTAACGTAAGCGACTTAAAAAGAATGAAGTATCCCCAAAAGGAGCAACTACAAGAGCTTGGGCGTAAGCTGCAAAAAGAGGAATTTAATTATCAGATATTCGAGGACATTATAAAGGAGGTTTTGGATCATGAAGCCAAGCAAAAAGACAAAACAACGGATTGATCTGGCAGTAAAAATACTTGCTGAATTAGGGATGCCAAAAGGGCAACAAAACAAGAGAACAGGGCTTTGCCTGTTAGCTTTATTAGGCTTAAAGCCTGATATGGCATTTAGTGAAGCGCAAAATCCTTTAATGGGGATTACGCCAATAATGGAATTTGCTGCTCTGCATTATAAGGAACAATATAAACCGAATACAAGGGAAACCTTTAGAAGGCAGAGCATCCATCAAATGGTTCAAGCAGGCTTGGTTTTGTATAATCCGGATGATGACAATAGATCCACAAATAGCCCTCAAGCAGTTTATCAGATTTCGCCAGAGCTTCTTGAACTTGCACGGCAATATGAAACAGAAAACTGGGATATTGCTGTAAAAGAGTTTAGCAAAATAAGGCAAACCTTGGCAGAGAAATATGCTAAACCAAGAAACCTGAAACATGTTCCCATAATGATTAATGAAATGGAAATCATGCTTAGCCCGGGTAAACATAACGAATTGGTAAAAGCAATAATAGAGAAATTCGCTCCAGTGTTTTTGCATGGAGCTCAGCTTGTTTATGTGGGTGATACTCAGAATAAATCCGCTTACGTGAATGTGGATATGATAAAAACTACAAAGATTCCCTTCGATGAGCATAATAAGTTTCCTGATGTAGTGTTTTATCTACCAAAGGAAAAATGGGTTGTGTTGATAGAATCGGTTACCAGTCATGGTCCAATGGATAGTAAACGATATTTTGAGTTATCAGATGTGTTTGATTCTGAGGATTTTGGCGTGGTTTACGTTTCGGCATTCAAAGATAGGGCTACCTTTGCAAAATACTCATCATCTATAGCTTGGGAAACAGAAGTGTGGATAGAAGATAACCCGGAACATTTGATACATTACAATGGAACTAAATTTCTGGGACCCTATCGAAAGTAAAAAACAGAACCTGAAAAATCGGAAAATCTTGACACCGAACTCCACATAAAATATAAGGAAAAAAAACAAAAGGAGCTTCATATGAAGAAGATTATTGTCCTTTCTCTATTATCACTAATAGCTTTTTGCTTAGCTGCTCAAACTCCCCGTGATGAGGCTATTCAAAGCCTTGAAAGTGCCAAAAAACTGCTTCAGCAGGAAAACTATTCCAAAGCACAAGATGAAATTAATTACGCCACCGGAAAGATCAACGAGATTCTATCCGAACAGCTTGTTTTATTCGTTCCAGATGCACCAATTGGTTTTACCCTGGAAGATAAAAATGCTCAAGGTTTAGGACAGATGGGTAGCTTATTTGGCAGCGCAAATGCTATTACTGCCACAGGAAATTACAGCAGAGAAAATTCCGATGGCAGCAGTTCAGAAATGGTTCTTACCATATCCATAGGTGGACTTCTGGGCAAAGCCGCCGGTTTGGCAGCAATGGGACAAATGTTTTCGGGAAGTGGCTCCGGCACAAGTAGCAAAACTATCAGAGTTGCCGGTTACAACGCTACTCAGGAATTCTCTGCCGAAGAAAACGTTGCCAAGCTAACGGTTCAGGTAGGAGAAAAGGTAAGTGTAATTGTAGATGGAGATAACCTGGATAAGCCGGAGATTATGAAGGCTCTGGTGGAAAAAATTGATTTGGCAAAGCTGGAAAAAGCTTTTTAAGCTATTGTATTAGCACAGGCCTCGTACGCTGCCCTTGCAACAGTCGGGGCGACTGTTATTACGAAGCATACCTCGTACGCTGCCCTTGCAACAGTCGGGGCGACTGTTATTACGAAGCATACCTCGTACGCTGCCATTGCAACAGTCGGGGCGACTGTTATTACGAAGCATTTGGCAGCATCAGAATGCTGCTGTACAAAATTGAGGGAGCAAGATAATCACTTGCTCCCTCACTATTTATATACCCTATCTAAGGGCGTTTGGTTATTTCATTAGCAACATCTTGCGGTTGAACACCTTATTGCCTACCGTCATACGGCAGAAGTAAACACCCGTAGCGAGGTCACGTCCGCTTTGGTCTTTGCCATTGAAGGGCAGATTGTAGTATCCTGGGGTATTGTGCTCTTGGGTAAATCTTGCCACAATCTGTCCACGGCTATTCCAAATTTGGAAATTCACTATTGCAGGTTCTTTCAGTGAATAGCGTAGGTTCGTATTTGGGTTGAAGGGATTGGGATAGTTTCCCATCAGTTCTGTCAGCAACGGTATTGCCGGTGGATTGGGGTTGTCAGGATCGTCGGCTGTGCTAATCCCAATGGGTCCATAATAGCCATTTCCACCATCCAAATCAAGCCCTTCCAGCCAGTAATAGTATTGAAGGTTAGCTTCGGTTTCTTCATCTGTGAAGGTGTAGCTTTGTTCGGTGGAGCTGTTGGTAGCCTGAACAAGGGGCGATACCTTTTGGGCTGAAGCCAGATCATCGCTTAGGGCACGGTAGATGTAATAGCCCAAAACTCCAGTTTCTGTGGCTGTAACCCAATTGAGGCTTACGTTGCATACACCTGTAAGGTTGGCAGTGAAAGAAGAAAGGGTTATGGGCAGGGTGCCTTCTTCGCTATTGTTAAACACAATAAACACATCGTTTTCGCCTTTACCACCGCTGGGAACAGTGAAGCTTGCTGCTGTATCTGTCCATCCGCCTGGATTGGAAATAACTGTCCAATTAGCCCCATCGCCTATCTTGTAGGCAAGTTGTGAAGGGGTGTAACCCAGATTATGGGTAATGTTTAATGTAGCACCTGCAAAATTAGCTCCTGCAAAGATAAAATCCAAACCGGAAGTTTCATAAGGCGCACCCACAGAAGCATAACCTGTTGTAACGGTAATGTAACCACTGGCACCTGTTAAACCTGTGATACTAATAACTGGAGCAATGGGATTCGCTACAGGATCATAAGCAGGAGGAGGTGTGATAACTACTTCATCACCTATAATAACAGCAGCGTCGCTTTGTTCACCTGCCACAATGCGGATATTGTCTATGGCAGCAGGAGGTTGGGTACCATCGCTACTATCGTTTCTCCAGGTAAACACCAAACGTCTGTTGGTTCCGTTCACTCCCGCAGGAATATCCAGGGTAACTTCCTGCCAATCTGCTGTAAGATTATATGTTGCACCCAATTGGCCACTAACAAGAGCAGTTCCCGCTACAGGAGTAGTAGTGGAATCAACCAGATACACTCTAAGGTAATCGTAATATGTGGAAGCACCTTCACCCTGTCCCTTCCAGGCAAAACGAAGCTTATAGCTTTCTGAACCGGCAGGGAAGCTGATATTGCGATATACATGGGCTATGGAAGTAGAGGCGATGTCATATGCATTGCTGGTGCCGCTATTGTTGCTGATATACAGGCTATAGGCTCCCGTATGTTTTGTGGCTGTGCCACGTGCCCAGGTATTGGTTTGGCTGCCATTTACCAGGTTCCAGTTGCCAATGCCATCTTCAAAGCCTTCGGCAAAGGGAACAGTTTGGGGGCTTATTCCGGCTCCGGTAAGGCTGATGGTTTTATCTGCACCACCGGCATCGTGGCTGATGGTGATATCGTCATTGTAAGCTACAGCAGCTATAGGAGTAAAAGTTACATCATAAGTTGCGGATAAACCCGCACCAAGGGAATAGGGCAGAACATCGCGGGTTGCTTGGCTATCATTTATTGCTTTTAGAACAGAAGTGTTTTTTGCACTATGCAAAGCAACGCTGTAGCCACTGGGGGTGGTTATACTGCCGCTAAGAGTTCCGCTGCCTGTATTGGTGATGGTAAATTC
>JAQVMI010000161.1 GCA_028703735.1 Candidatus Cloacimonadota bacterium
CTGGAGTCCATATCGCCAAAAAAAATATAGTTAAGAATAGAGATAATATAGGCGACATCGACTCCAGACTTGCAAAGACAATCTAAGTCTGGAGTCGTTGCTGCTTAAATAATCCATAACTATAATGTTATCTCATTTAGCTGCAAGGACTACAGCGATACTAGTAGCTAAGCCTGTAGTCTTTCCAGCTTTAGCCAAAATCAGGAGTTTATGCTAAGTTTTTTAGCCGGATGGACAATAGAGAATATGGTGGCATTAACTTATGTGACGCTGGAGTCCATATCGCCGCAATAATATAGGAAGGAATATAGTTATTGAAGGCGACATCGACTCCAGACTTGGATATCGGTAAGAACATAGATATTCAAGGCGACATCGACTCCAGACTTGCAACTGTATCTATTTAGGTACATAAATTACAGTTAAGATGTATAAAAAGGACATTTATGAAGCTGTTAGGGAGGTAGGATTGGTAGGTTTACAAAAGAAATATCAAATTTTTATATACTTACATAGCAGTATGTTAGCGGATACGTAAAAATAAATATTGCACTTTTCTCCCGTTTGGCACAGCTCTTGCGTTAAAGTAATATGTGTCCCGCAGGGGATGCACTTATAGAGTGAACCAAAAAAAGTGAAACCCTAAAAAAAAAATAACCCCAAAAAAAGGAGACTAATCATGGGAACCCAACAAATTCTTCTCATCGTACTGAGCGTTATCATCGTCGGCGTAGCAATCGCTGTCGGTATCAGCATGTTCAATAGCCAGGCATACAACAGCAACAAGACTGCTATTGCCTCCGATGCCCAAAGTTTTGCAACCCAGGTTGTGCAGTATTACAAAACTCCCCAATCCCAAGGTGGATTTGGCGGGGGTACTGCTAAAGATGCATCTGATGTTCTTATCCCACTCGAAGATACTATTGCAGCACTGTACGCCTATCTTGGCTGGACTGATGGTGAAACAGATAACGAAAACGGTTTGTATGCTGTAACAGATGTTACTTCGACAACTGTAGAAATCACCGGATACGGGCTATCGAAAAAGGGAACTACCTGGCCAAGCGTTGTAACAACTGTAACATTCCCCAATGGGACAGTTACTGCTGTGGCAGGTGATGATGGTGCAGCCACAGGTCCTTCAGCAGTTACTCCTTAATTTGGCTTGATTGGTAGTTAAATAACTAGTATTAATAGTTGATTATTCAAGATTGGTCAAGATTTATCTTGACCAATCTTGGTATAATGGAATATGTTGCAATAGCGTGGGTGAAGGCTTTCTGGTAAAGAGTTTTGTTTGGCATATCCCAAAGAAGCCGGCTTAAAAGCCTGTAAAAAAAAGGAAAGAAATGGTATAAAGGTGTTACTGAATTAGCTTTAATTATAGAGAACAAACAAGAGCCGGTGAGATCTACGGCTGAACCAGGAAAGTTTAAAGAGCTGATGGGGACGTCGGCTGAACCGGAAACGCTAAGACGATAGGAGCACCAGTGACAAAAGAATACCGTTTCAAGGGTTTTGGTCCGCAGGGTAAGTTGGTGCAGGGGACTTTTATGGCGGAAAGTCCCAAATTAGCCAAGGAGCAAATGACAAAGCTTAAGGCTAAGTATCAGTTGCGTATTACAGATTTTGAAAAAAAGAAAGACTGGTTATACAAGGTTTACGCCACTGGTAAGAAGAAGCCCTTCAGCGGCAGGCAGTCTGCTTACAGCAAGCAGGAAGTTGCTCAGGCACTAACTAAGATGGGCTATACAAAATTCACGATCAATCCTGTGCTCTTCGATTTACCCAGCAAAACATCCCTTGCAGATGTAATGATGTTTATAAAGCTATCCACTACCATGCTGAAGGACAGAATGAGTTTTGGTAAGATACTGGAAATGCTTGCCGAAGAACAAACCAATCGCGGATTCAGAGACGCTTTGCAACAAATTGAAAGCCAGCTAAAAGGCGGTGCAGAGGGTAAAGAAGTATTCCTGCGGTTCCAGCATGTGTTTGGAAAGTTTCCGGCTTTTATGCTTGGTCTGGCAACCCGTAGCGGAAATATGGCAGAGGTTTTTGAGGCAACCAGCAAGTTTATCGAGCGCGACATGGAGATAAAGAAAAACATCAAGAAAGCTCTTATCTCGCCCATGTTTGCAGTTTTGGCAACAATTGGTGCAGTGATGTATTACGTGATAGATATCTTCCCTGCTACAGCAGAAATGTTTTTGAAATATAACATGCCCTTGCCTCCTTTAACCAAGGGAACCCTTAAGGTTAGTGATTGGCTGGCAATCTACTGGTGGATAGTAGCGCTGATTGTAGTAATTCCCATAATTGTTGTTTGGCGTTGGTGGAGCACCCCCAAGGGTAAAATTTGGCGTGATTCGCATATCATAAAGATGCCGCTGGTGGGGCATTTGATCCATAAATCCAGTATAGAGATATATTTCCGCGTATTTGGTACAATTTATGGTGGCGCAGGTGACAATATTGAAACCATCCGTACTGCTGCAGAAGCCTGCCGCAATGCCTGGATGGAGGATAGAATAAAGAAGGTTACCATTCCCTTGATGCTAAGAGAGGGTGAAGCCTTTGTGCCAGCCATGGAAGCAGCAGGGATATTTACCAAAACCTCGCTAACCCGCTTGCGCACAGGACAGGAAACCGGAAATATCTTGCAGGCAGCACAGCAGATAGCCACCTATTACGAAGCTGAAACTACATACAAAATGAACAATTTGATAGAGTACATTCAAACCATTGTAGGTTTGATTATCGCAATTGCTATAACCTTTTTGACAGTGGTGTCGGCAGAAATTGCCACAATCTCACCTCCTACTGCATAAATAATGGCAACTCTTAGTAAGTTCGGGAAATATCTGGTTGACAAGGGCTTTTTCGAGCTGGAGATGGTGGTAAGCGCCAACAAAAAAATGTTAGAATTTGGAGAGAATTCTGCCGGAGCTTTGGCAAAACTATTGGAGAGCGATTTTGCGGCATCGCACGACAAGATTTATGAAGCCTTGGCAAAGCATTATGCGTTTCCACATTTTGAAGTAGTAATAGAAGAGTTGGAGCAGAAGCAATTGGAAGCCTGCCGCGAGATACTGCATAAATTTCCGGACGAATTAAAGAAGAAGCTATTCTTTCACAAGGTTTTCCCCTTCAGTATTCTTACCAAAGAAAGAGAAGTGTTGCAGGTGCTTGCCTCCGACCCCACCGATAAGGTAATTCAGGAGATTCCCGAACAAACCCCCTATAAACGGGTGGAAATTTACTGGACTCACCTAAAAACCATCGAAGATCTAATAGCCAAAATTGCTCCCCAAAAGAATGAATTCTTGGCTCTGCTGGAAGAAGCAGGACAAGTGCTAACCGATATTGAGGATGGCGGAGGAGGAATGGACCTGAACGAGCAGGCTTTGGATGAAGAGATAAATAAAAGCCTGCTGGTAAACCTATTTGAAGGTGCCTTAATTGAAGCGGTGCACAAGGATGCCAGCGATATCCATATTATTCCCACCGGTAAAACAACAATTGATGTATATTTCCGGGTGGATGGCAAACTACAGATTTGGCACAGGCAGGAAGGCACACCTCCGGAAGCTCTTTCGGCAGTGGTGAAAGACCGCTCTATTGGGGTGGATAGGTTCGAGCGTGATACCGCTCAGGATGGATTTGCTCAAAGGCTTATCGATGATCACCTGATTCGCTTCCGCATTTCCATTATCCCTATTGTTTCGTCCGAGTTTGAACGTCGATTTGAAAGCATAGTGATCCGCGTGATAGACGATAGAAAGGTGATTACAGATTTCCGTAAGCTGGGTTTTCAAACCCAGGCGGAGCAGGAATTCGTAAAATCCATATCCACTTCCAAGGGGATTATTATAGTTACAGGTCCCACCGGTAGCGGAAAATCCACTACCTTGATGGCAGCATTACACCATGTGATTAATCCAACCGTTAATGTGCTAACCTGTGAAGACCCCGTGGAATATGTTATCCACGGTGCCAGACAGCTAAAAATTGGGCATAAGATGAGCTTTGATCAAGCCATTCGGGCTATTCTGCGTCACGATCCGGATGTGGTTATGGTAGGTGAGATTCGCGATAAAATTACTGCTGATCTCGCAGTAAAACTTGCCAATACAGGGCATTTAACCTTTTCCACTCTGCACACCAATGATGCTCCTTCTGCCATTAGCCGCTTGTATAAAATGGGGATAGAGACCTTTTTGCTGGCATATTCCATCAATATTATCATAGCTCAAAGGCTGGTGCGCAAGCTATGTGTGCATTGCCGTCGTCCCATTTCTAAAGAGCACTGGCCTGCAGCTCTTCAAATTGGTTTAACCACAGAAGAGCTGGAAAGCGGTAAAATATACGAACCCGTTGGCTGCCCTAAGTGTCACGAGGGTTACAAGGGCAGGGTAAACATTGCTGAAGCCCTGTATTTCTATCCAGAAATTCGCAATGAGATAGTAAAATCCGTTAGCGATATTGATGAAGAGCGGATACGTGCCGTAGCAGAAAAACACGGAATGCTTTCCATGCGCCGTAGCGGGGTGGAACGTATGCGCGAAGGTTTAACAGATCTTGCAGAGGTGCTGTATGCCTCGGCGGAGGATTAAATGAACTTGTTTGAAATGGTTCTGGCTCTAATGGCAGTGGTATTTTTTACCAGTGTTGCGGCTAATTATAACCGCAAAATACTGGATCAGAACGATTACCTGATTAATGCCACTCAATATGTGCAAGCCACACAATTGTGCCACACAGTTTTGGATGAGGTGGATGCCAAATTATTCGCCAAGATGATCGCCTTTTTTAGTGTGAAAACCACTTATGCCAACGTGAACCGCACTATCGATCTGGCTTTCCCCGGGGATGTATATAACCTAAATATCCGGACTGTGGATTGCGATTCGCTTGGCATACCCCTTACAACGCCACAGGCGAATAATATCTGGGTGCGGATAACGGTAACAGCCACTACTGCCGGCTTGAAAGTTCCCGTAACTCTGCAACGGGTTTATACCAAAACCCATCTGAATTTGTAATGAGCTTCATAATTGATCTCATCGGTGCCGCTATTATCGGCAGCATGTTAGTGCTGATGATGATGACCTTTCAATATCAGATGCATGAAGCTGTGGATAGATCGCTGTACACTATGAATATGATAGACG
>JAQVMI010000162.1 GCA_028703735.1 Candidatus Cloacimonadota bacterium
GCATCATATTGTAAGATGATATTATGTCACCCGCAAGGGGGTTTTCAATGTCTCATTCCTTTTCCTGGGGTTCACACCCCAGGCTAATATATTTCGTTCCTGCGGAACTTCGCGGAAAACTTTTTTAACATCCGGCACTACGTTGCTATCTAAAATACCGTCCCGATGGGACTCTAACGCATATCCGGCACTACGTTGCTATCTGAAATATCGTCCCGATGGGACTAACTCACCCACATTACTAAAGAGAGCAAAAAGATAGCCAAAGCGTCATCGACTTCAGCCTTGCAGAGATGCATCAATCCCTTGCTTGTAAATAATACATACATCGTTTACATTTGCTGCATAATTACAGCCCAAAATTAGAGCATTGATAGCCTTCAAAGCATTATAAGAATCGCAGTTTTGCAGATATTGGTGTGGATTAATCCCCATTTTTAGCATACAGGAAACGCTTTGTCCATCTACAATTGCGCCTGCAATTCCGGCAATATTGTCATTTCCATCCGTTGCATAGGCAGCGAAACTCACGTTTTCCATTCCCGAAATCCGAATTGCCACTTCCAGAGCTAAATGTGTGCAGCGTCCTCCAATGCCCTTACCGGTAACCTGTACAGGTGCTTCACCACCCCAAATGTGAACACCCGTATCGGGATTATTTTGCACAAAATCTGCCAAATATTCTGCTACAGCACATGTGTTTTTTGCCAAAAAGGTATCGTGTACTGTTACCGGCTCCATTACCCTTTGTGCCAGGATTTTACAGAATGAATTGTTATCGCCAATGATCCGATACAGATAGTGTTTATTAGCAGCCTTATCCATAAACTCGTACTTGTCTTTACCAATGCATGCAAAGCTGTTATTAAAAAAGGCTCCGGAGGCAATTACCTGCGGATCATTATCTTCCACATCCGATAAAGCATAGCAGAAAACCCGGTTGCAAGGTATGCGTGAAAGTGCTTTACCACCCTTAAGCTGTGAAAACCGGCTGCGAATCCGGTTCATCTCTGCGATAGATTTTCCGCTAAAGAGTAATTCCCGGTTCATTGCTATCACCTCCGAGAGTGTTATGCCTTCTTCTAAAAGTTCGAACAAAGCACTACCTCCCCCGGAAAGCAGGATTATCAGTGTATCATCAATAGCCAGGGATTGCAGCCAATCCATAATTTTGCGGCTATAAAGCAGTGAGTTTTCATCGGGAAGGGGGTGCCCTGCTTCATAGCAAATTACATTTGGTATTGGCGGAAGTGCAGCCGAATACTTGGTAAGCAGATATCCTTCGTAAGCTATGTTTGCAGCCGAAAATGCAGCAGTAGCGGCTTGGGACATTATAGGGGCACTCTTTCCGATAGCCAGTAGTTTTATGCTATTTTTATCAATATCTGCTATCAGCTTTTGGCGCAATAGCTTAAAACTGCTGAATTCCCTCAGGGCAGCTTCTATGGCTTTTGTGATCATTTAGGGCTGTGCCGGAAAAGAATCAATCGCTTGCGGCTGCTTTCATGATGCCGGTGTTTTGAACTCCCAAGATGAAATAGGGATTATTGGAATCAAAGCGTTTCATCATTACCCAATATGGCTTGTCCAGAATCATGCTTTTGGGTTTATAGGTATCGTTTGGTCCCGCAGAGGTAACCATTCCGATAATAGCTTCATTTTCCACACGGGCACCTTTTTCATCCATATCGAACTTTATAATCTCCTGCATCACGCTAATCACATAGCCTGCAAGTTTCTTGTTTTTAAGCTTTTTACCTATCATCTCACTATAAGCACGGTTGTTGTCCAGATGCAATTTTGGAGCAGAAAAACGGTCTTTTCTGTTCATTGGCTGTCCCAAAGAGTATTCTTTTTGGGTTTGCAGCGGTGCTTTGCTGCGAAGCTCTTTCACTATTTCCTCCGGATTATCCATAGGATAGCCTTTAGCAAGGAAAATCTGATCGGAATCGTCCTGCAACTTTATGCCAATTAAGAACTTGTCTTCGTTTTGATAGTCCAGAATATAGATGTTGTTTGCGGATTCGCCATAAGCGGCAAAACCTTCCACAGGCGTATCGTTAAAGTCCATCTTTCTGGGGCTGAAAACCTTTTGATATGTAATTTCTTTCAGGAAATAGGCATAGGAGATTATGTCATTTGCTCCCAGCTTTAGCTTCAGTTCCGGAATGGACTTCTTAGGGAATTTCTGGCTGCATTCCTTATTGATGGCATCCACAGTTTGTTGTCCGTAACCACTTTTAATGTAATAGCTTGCCTCATCCATGTTTTTACGGGTGAAAACAGGATTGTTCAGTTTGTTTAAGGTGGCTAATGCCTCTGCATCATCTGTAAATAGTTCAATAGCCTCATTTGTCCAATTATCTATCAATTCGTTCCAGGCAAGATTCATGGCTCCACCCCAAATATAATTACCCTCGAAGGTGCTTCCTGTGTAATTGAAATTGCCGGGCTCAACACTTGTATCGGTGTTACACTTCTTATTTTTGCAACAGGCAGAAACAAGTAACAATAAGGTTAATAAGCTGATCAGGACAGTGTTTAATAGAATGTTCTTCATGGATTCCTCTTTCGCAATATACTGTAATTTTTTTACTATCTGCAAGGCTGTAAATTGCCCAAATCCTGTCAATGCTTTTGTGCGTTCGGGTGAAATATGGTAAATAAATGTTTCCAGCCCTGCAGGGTGGAAACATGCCCCGTTACAGCATTAAGTACAGGTGCTTCTAACAGCATATATTACCACTCCTTTTACGAACCTTGCAGCATCAATAGTAACTGCAAGGTAACTGCGGGGTGCCTTGAAGCAGGCTGTTAGAAAAGTGTAGCCGGAGGATTCCGATCCTCCGCAATTCAAGGCTCTCTTTCAAACTAAGTGGGTAGAGGTTTTTTTGCTTGTCATTCCTGCGAAGGCAGGAATCCAATTTAGAATTGTTACAATAATAACATGCTGTTATCCAACATATTACAGCATTTACACAATGTGGTTTGTAAAAACTGGATTCCGGATCAAGTCCGGAATGACAAAAGTTACCCACTCGCTTTGAAAGAGAGCCCAATTCAAGCAAGTTTCGCGTAGTATTGCCATAGCCTCCTGGCACGAAAGGATAACAATATTCTGCGCAGCCATACCCGCCAGATCCAAAAAAAGGCGGGAATATATCCCGCCTCTGTTTGCTTAGCATATACCCGGTTTTTACACCTGGATGTTGTTATTCAGCGCATTGTAACCCGATACTTTTTTAAGGTAACCTGCTTCTACGCAGCCAACAACCCTTCTCAAGGTTGAATCCAGGGTAATTATATCGGCAATAGTTACCGTTTTCAGGTCTATATGCCCCGGGTCGCTAAGGTGCCATTCCCACATGCAGCGGATGAACAGCGATTTGGAAGTGGGCATCGGATGCAGAAGCTGCTTCACCCGTGGCACATTCTCTCTGGCATTCTTTGCAGCATAGGTTTTAAAATCTGCCAAATACAGGGGATTTGCTGCCAGATAGATGCTGTTCAGGTTTTGGGAAATTTCACTCATGTTTTGATGCACTTCTCCCAAAGTGGGATAGGCATACTTGCGCACCAAACACAGCTGATTGCTTAGCCACGATTGGTACACCACTTCTTTGTACTTGCCGGAGTAAGTTGATACTCCGTTTTCGAATTCTACTTTCATTTAGAATTCCTCCATTTTTCACTTACCTGCATTTGCAGGCATCTATATTACCTTGAGATCAACAAACCCAATAATGCATCAACAACACCGCAGATATTTCTTGAACCGGGTAAAAACCTGTTTTAAAGTCCATCAGGACGGCATATTATAGCCTGGGGTGTGAACCCCAGGAAGGAAAACACACCACCAGAGTCCCATAGGGACGGCATTTCAGATAGCACCACAAACCCCAAAACGCACCACCAGAGTCCCATAGGGACGGCATTTCAGATAGCAACACGAACCCCTAAAACGCACCACCAGAGTCCCGTAGGGACGGCATACAATAGCCTGGGGTGTGAACCCCAGGTAAGGAGCATGTCTACATACCAGCCCTGGAAGGGCGAAATACTATAGCCTGGGGTGTGAACCCCAGGTAAGGAGCATGTCTACATACCAGCCCTGGAAGGGCGACATACTATAGCCTGGGGTGTGAACCCCAGGTAAAGAACATGCCTACATACCAGAGTCCCGTAGGGACGGCATTTCAGATAGCAAAACAATCCTAAAACACGCCACCAGAGTCCCGTAGGGACGGCATTTCAGATAGCACTAACATTCATAAAACATAATGATAAACGTATCTAAAATATCGTCCCGATGGGACTCTAATGGATATCCGGCACTACGTTGCTATCTAAAATATCGTCCCGATGGGACTCTAACGCATATCCGGCACCACATTGCTATCTAAAATATCGTCCCGATGGGACTCTAACGCATATCCGGCACCACGATTCTATCTAAAATATCGTCCCGATGGGACTTATAACCGATAAAAAAACACCTGTATATAATGCCTGCCAAAACACACATATATCCAAATCCACAAATCCATACCGTATATGCACATACACACCTGTAGCCAATTACCGCCATAACACCACAAACCCGGCAACATACTGCAAATGGACATCTAACCAAAAAGATTTCATTTGCTTTTTTCCCCAACTGCGTTAAATTATGTATAGGCTGGAGTGTACTGGAGCCAAAAAAGGAGGAAATAATATGAATATAGGAACTTGCACATGCACACAGACCACAGCGAAAACGCTTACTACCATCAGTTCAGGCAGCAGCTAAATCAGTTCTGCCGTCACAAAGCCATCAACTACATCGATGCCATCTGGAATCTGCATGGCACCGCAATTGATCCCATCCGGTTGTATCACATATCCAGCAGCCCCGAGCCTGTTTATTTTGAACAAAACCTCAGCGGCTTCTATGTGCCGGATATCAACACCTACATCTGCAAACCCCCGGAACTGCCCATCCCTATGTGCGATGTAACCACCATTCATCAGCTAAAGCTATATGCAATTAAGCTGATGGATGAACTGGCAGAGGCAAAATGCGGCAGCGATTATGCCCGGACAAGCGATATTAAGGACGAAATGGAAAAGATCTCCGATTACCTTAAGCAGTGCCTTAACCCCCGCGGCAAGATAAAAATGGATAACAAGAT
>JAQVMI010000163.1 GCA_028703735.1 Candidatus Cloacimonadota bacterium
AATCATCGAACCAGTCTGGGGGTAGAGTTTTAACAAAAACTTCCCGAATCTCTTGGGGAGAATTTTTCTGATTGGCAAAAACCATCTCTTTAACAATCGGTACTATCAGAAGACCCTTGCTTTCCAAGATTGGGGAGGGTGTTTTGTTAAGATAATTATTAACCGTTTGATAGTATAAGTTGGTAATCGGAGTGCCTTCCCAGATACTATATATATCGATATTTTTCAATTCAGTTACATTGTGGTTGGTGGTATTTTGTCTGGTTTCAGTATTTGATTCCGATTTGGTTGTACTACTTTCAATCCATAGTCTTGCTTGTTTCAAATTAGCCTGATTTTGAGCTTTATGCTCAAGTTCTTTACGAATGCGTGAACTAACTTCTTCCAAACTCATGTATTCTTTTGTCTGGTTATCCAAGACTTCAATAATCACCAAACCAGAAGCTTCCATGGACAGATAGGGTCCTAAAATATCCCTTTTTAAGGCTTTACGCAATGCTTTTTTTACTTTGCCCCTAACATCTGAGGGAACCCAAGAAAGGCTATCTGGGCTTTCCTGTTCACCTGCGGTAAAAGTAAGACTGAACTCATCAGCAGCTTTAGCTAAGCCTATAGTAGATGCCAGGTTAACCATTCTAAGGGCTTTGGCTTCCGGTTCAGCCAAGGTAGTACTACCAGGTGAACTGATAACGTAAACACTTCGATACATTGTAAGTGTCTTGGTGCTTTGAATCTTCTGATGAATCACCCAATTCCTATCATCAAGGATTGTATCAGAGCATGATCCATCCTTCAGATTAGCAAGCAATTCCGATACTGCAGGGGGAATATCTGAATTTTTCGCAAAGCCATGATCAATTAGCTGAACTAAACCAGGGTTATTTTTTCGGGAGTGAACCACTTCTTCGGCTGTGTATCCACTGCGCAATTGGTAAAGGACTGAATCTGCCACAGCTTTAGAATACTGCACATCATCGTCATCGGGAGTAACCGGAATTACACTTATCCCCAATCTATGATATGCTTCCAGTCTAAAGTCAGGTAGATTTGCCTGATAATTAGTAGCGATTTCCTCATCCGATACATGCACTTCAAGTTTAGCAGGATCAAAGATATTCATCTCTATAGTTGCCTTACTGGAAAGAATTTTGTTTATCCTTATAGCAGTAGATTTAGAAATCAATTCATGCGCCACAAGCTCGCTTTGCAGCTTTGTAATTGGGATTACATTCTCGTGATAATGCTTACGCAGGGGAGCTAAATTAACGGGTTGATCTGTTAACAGGGATTGGGTATAGATGCTTTTATCAAAATTACCGTTAACCTGGAATCTGGGAGAATTCAAAATATGTGAAGGGATAGAGCTAATCAGGGTATCTATAGCTTCCTTGGTTGTCACGTTAATTTTGTACTTTTTGTAATAGTCCTGTAGTATTACGTACTTAGTAATATTACGCCATGTCTCCTTAAATATCTGCTGCTTTTCGTTCATATCCGGCATTCTGCCTTGCTGAAAGCTAAAGTTTGTATAGTGACCACGAAAAGCTTTTAGAAACTCATCATTGGGAATATTTGTGCCATTTATTTTTCCGGCGCGGATCGTGTTTTCGGTAGCACAGGAAACAAGCATTAGTGCAAGCAGGATGGGGAAGATGAGCTTGTTCATTATTCTCCTAATAGGCGGTTTTGGATACGAGCAAGAAACTGCCATGCTTCTAAGGGGCTAAGCATATTAAGCTCCAGTTCTTTTATCTCGGACATAATGGGATCGTTCTCTTCGGCTTTATTAGCCAGTACTTCAAATATATCAATTTGGGGGATTTCACGAGATAGTTTTCTGCGGATAGAGGCAGTTAAGCCTTGGGGGCTTATCTCGTGTTCTTCCAGGTTTTTTAAAATCTCTTTGGCACGTCGGATCACTTTTTCGGGTACTCCAGCTAATCTAGCAACTTGAATTCCATAGCTTTGATCTGCTCCACCCCGTTCAATCTTTCGCACAAATACCATCTCGTCATTCCATTGTTTAACTGCCACATTGTAATTCTTAACATCAGGATACAGATTTTCCAATTCGGTAAGTTCATGATAATGAGTTGCAAAAAGGGTAAGCGCATGCTTGTATCTTTGAATATGTTCTATTATAGCCCAGGCTAAGCTAAGTCCATCGAAGGTGGAAGTTCCACGCCCTATTTCGTCCAATAAAATAAGTGATTTATCTGTAGCTGAGTTAAGAATGTTTGCCGTCTCAATCATCTCCACAAGAAAGGTGCTTTGTCCTTGAGCCAGGTTATCGGAAGCACCAACTCTGGTAAATATCCTGTCAAAAATTGGCATCTTCATAGCTGCTGCTGGAACATAACTTCCCATTTGAGCCATTATAACCAGTAAACCTACCTGTCTAAGATAAGTGGATTTACCAGCCATATTAGGTCCTGTAATTATGGCAATACTGGTATCCGGGTAATCCAAGATTGTATCGTTTGGAATAAATTCTGCCGAATCAACCAGTTTCTCTATAACCGGGTGCCTTCCAGCCAATATCTGTAAATCTCGGCATTCACTGAATACGGGGCAGGAATAATGATTTTGCCAGGCAAGGTAAGCCAAGGCAGAAAACACATCTATCTCTGCTATCAGATCACCTAATAACTGTAAGCGGGGAAGTTCCAGGCTTAGCTCTAACCGTAGTTCCTTAAAAAGCTCATATTCCAGGTTTTTTATTTTTTTTTCCGAAGACAACACCTTTGCTTCGAATTCCTTCAGCTTTGGTGATATAAAACGTTCTGCATTAGCCAGGGTTTGTTTAGCTATATAGTAATCCGGCACCTTATGTTTGTGCGCAGCACTTACTTCCAGATAGTATCCAAAAACTCTATTGTAACCTACTTTAAGATTGGGAATACCGGTTTTCCGTTTTTCATCTTCTTCCAAACGGGCAATCCAGCTTTTGCCATCATGAATCAATTCCAGAAGTTCATCCAGGTCTAGCTTGTATCCCTTGGAGAATATTCCACCATCTGTAATGGTAATTGGTGGGTTTTCCCTAATTGCTTTGTCAATAATCAGAACTAAATCTTCATAATTCCCCATTTGCTGTATCCAGCCATCAAACATGGGATTCTTAAAGCTACTTAAATGGCTCTGTAATCCTTTGGCAGAAAGAAGATAAGATTTTAAGGCAAGTAACTCACGAGGATTAATTCTTAATGATCCCAATCTCGTAACGATTCGGGCAATATCACCAATTTCTTTCAGGTTAGTTCGCAGTTCTTTTAGATGTGCACTGTTAGCTAAAAAAATTGCTATCATGTTCTGACGCTGGAGAATGGATGGTAAATCCATTAAGGGGTGCAAAAGCCATTGCTGTAGTAATCTGGAACCCATTGGAGTCATTGTATGGTCGATTACCGAAAGTAAGCTACCATGCCTGCTACCATAACGCAGAGATCTGGTTAGCTCCAGGTTTCTGCGGCTAATTTCATCGAGTTGCATGTAATTTGATAATGAGTAGTATTGTAATGATGAAATATGGCTTAGGGGAGAATTATATAAACTTTGCACATAAGCTAAGGCTGCACCAGCAGCAGTAGCCCCCAAATTTTTATTGTGAGCCCCAAAAGCTTCCAGGGAAGACACCCTGAAGTGCTTCTTTAGCGTGGATACAGCTTCTGCTGTGGTAAAGAGCCATGAATCGAAGATGCTAATAGTAGGCTGATACTCTAAGGTTAAGGATTTTACTAATGCTTCACCTTCTATGTTACCTACTACAATTTCGGCTGGACGCAACCTCTGAAGTTCGTTAGCCAATTCTGATTTGTTTAATTCGGTGAAAATGAATTCTCCGGTAGATAAATCCAGATGAGCCAAGCCGATTTTTCGCTCAATATCTAAATAATACAAGGATGCCAAAAACACATTGGCATTTCCCTCTAATAGTGATTGATCCAAAACCGCGCCAGGAGTAATAATCTCGGTTACTTCACGTCTTACCAATCCAATTGCTTTTCGGGGATCTTCCGTTTGCTCGCAAATTGCTACTTTCAAACCTGCTTTAATCAGCTTATCTAAATAGTTATTCAAAGCATGATAGGGGAAACCTGCCAGGGGGACTGGGTTGTCATCATTTTTATTACGAGTGGTTAAGGTGATATTCAAAACTCTTGAAGCAGTATGTGCATCTTCGAAAAATGTTTCATAAAAATCACCCATTCTAAAGAGGATAAGTTTATCCGGGTGTTTTGTTTTTACTTCTTTTAGCTGCCTCAGCATGGGAGTAAGCTTTGTATCTTCCATTTCTGCTTTCTATTGGCTATTAGTATTGAGCGATAAAAGAACTGATGTCGTGTTTGCCCAAGCTGAGTTTCGCTTCTTCGGCACTTGGTTTATCTGGGAAGGATCCACATACAACCACCCAATTTGCCTTACCTGTAGTCTTATCTGCATAATAAGCCGCAGGAATGTTCAATAATCTGATATTTACTACAAGTTTATTGGCATTACCTTCTTGCGAAAACCTTCCGGCTTGAAGCCAAAACCCACTTGCGGGTTTTGCAGATAGTTTTAGTGGGGGAGTTGTGGGGTTCTGGGGTGCAGGGGTGCCGGGGTTCTGAAGTGCTGGGGTGTTGGAGGGCTGGGGTGCTGGGGTAGTGGCGATAGTAGATTGAGAAGTGGAATCTGCTTGCAAGGTGGGAAGTTGCAACAGGGTATAGGGATACAGGAATCCAATATCCAAGCTGCGATTTCGAGATTTCAGCTCAAAAATCCTGTCTTCAATCAGGAAAGCAATCTGTGAATACTTATCCATTTCATAGCCCTTGCGATAAAATCCTATTGCTTCAGCATGCTTATCGGATTGTTCGTTCACATAACCTAACCTATACATTAAGTATTGTTCATCAATGTCTTTTATACCAAGGGATTGCAGTTTGGTTAAAACAACACCTGCACTATAGAATTTCTTCTGGTCAATATAGCATTCTGCCATCAGATAATATGCTGCTTCAGCATAGTCACCCTTAGAATCCTGACGCAGATAGTTCTCTGCATTGCTAATGGCAGATGAGTATTGATCTTCCCAATATTCACAAAGCCCCAACCAATAGAATCTTTCCATAAGTTCGGTGGAATTAAT
>JAQVMI010000164.1 GCA_028703735.1 Candidatus Cloacimonadota bacterium
AGCAAGCTGATCTATGGTGGGAGGGCATAAGCGTGCCTGAGCAAATTTTAACACTGCATGCATAAGTTCTTTATTTCGGGAAACTATGCATCCAATTCTGGCTCCGCAAGCACTGTAACGTTTGGAAACGCTATCCACCATAATAGCATTTTGTTCAAAATCTGGAATCTCCAAAACACTTGTATGTTTAAGCCCATCATACACGAATTCGCGGTAAACTTCATCCGAGATAAGATACAGATCGTGTTTTTTAGCAATGGCAGCTATGCGAAAAAGCTCTTCTTTGCTATATACTGTACCGGTAGGATTTCCCGGGTTGCACAGCATGATAGCCTTGGTTTTGGGGCTAATAATGGATTCAATAGTGGCATCATCTGGAAGAGCAAATCCCGTTTCTGCGTATGTGGTAAGGGGCTTTACTACAACACCTGCCATGGTGGCAAAGCCATTATAATTAGTGTAAAAGGGCTCTGGAACTATTATTTCATCGCCCACTTCACCCACTACCATTAAGGCAAAAATAATAGCTTCGCTTCCTGCAGTAGTTACAATGATGTCGTTCACTTCTACATCTATACCATTGTGATCGTAATATTTAACCAAGCTTTCGCGATATACTTCCAATCCCTGAGAGGGTCCATACGCCAAAACATTATCAGAAAACTCGTGATATACTTTCATCATCTCCGGGGGAGTGTGGATGTCCGGTTGACCAATGTTCAGCTGATAAACCTTAATCCCATTTGCCTTGGCGGCATTAGAATATGGCATCAACTTACGGATAGGGGAAGCCTGGATTTCCAAAGCGCGTTTTGAAAGCTCCATGTTTTTGTCCTTTTTAATAGTATTTTTCATGCTTCGCCATTAATTGGGAGTCCATAAAATAGACAAGGAAAATCTTTCACTAATTGCTACATGGCTACTTCGCTTATGTGGAACTTTCTAAATATCAGTTAGTTTCTAACCTTTTAGTATTATGATTTGCCTATCAATCTCGCCAATACTTTGGTTGCGGATATCATGCAGATTGCTTAAGGGCAGATAGATTACAAAAAACAAATTACTTCACTGAACACGATATCCATATCACATTGAATAACCAGTTTGCTCGGTTGTTCCCTGCTTGAAATACGGAATCAATAAGGAATCATTAAGGATGAAGTCCTTGTTTATTCCTTATTGATTCCGTAATTCGTGCAGGGATTGGCATATATTGGCTTGACAGTAACAGACTTTGCAATAAACATGTTATTATTAATCCGAGTGTAACAAACAAAGGGGAATTGTCACCGGTTGCAAACTAAACCCAAACGAAGCCGGTAAATAGATTATGGAAAAGAGAACCAAGAAAGCTACAAAGCAACTATTGTCAAACGCTGAGCTATTCGACTGGCTGAAACAAAGCATAGAAATAAACGATGCAGGTTTCTTTTATGCAATCGAAACCAAAGGCGAGGCTGCTTACAAAAAACATTGCAAATTTTACCGTGCGAAAGCTGAGTTTGCAGTTAGCATAAACGAAGCTATTCTAATATATCAGGAATGGTTGAAGTTCTTTCGCAACAACCATATAGGTGTGCAGCTAAATCTACCTGAAGCACAAAGACCAGGCAACTCAATTCCTCCTATTGAAGTATCTGATTGGGCTACCTTTAATTATTCCGAAGCGCAATTGAGAGATGAACTTGCCAAACAAGATGTTGCCGGCTTTGAAGGTATCTGGAGTTCCGATCCTTACACCATAGGCATAAAGAAGTATGGAGAGGAATACATAGGCTTCATTATTAGTGCACCGGATACCCCCTGGAAAGAGCAACAGATTAAACTAAGGCTGGTACCAACAGATGATCAGGGTAATTACAAAGCCATCTGCTACCTGCGTGACTACAGCCCCTATGAAGTTAAAGAAGCAAAACTAATGGGGAATAACCTTATATTCTTAGGGTTCATGAGCTACACCAGGGTCTTCCCAAGCTTCCCGGATGATGCTGATGCTCTGCTATATACGGAACTGATGGAAACACGTAAAGCCCTTATTAAAGAGCTTTCACCCGATACTCTGCTGTTGCGTCTGCCCAGCTTTGATTCCAGCTTTCAGAGCGAGGTGGAAAGCTTGCTTGAAGCGCACCACGATAGAATTATAAAGGCAAAGAACCTGATAATAGATGTTCGTAATAATGGCGGTGGTTCTACAGAGTGCTTTCGAAAAATTACCCCCTACCTTTACACGAACCCGATTCAATATATCGGTTGGGAATTCCGTTCTTCACTGTTAAGCCTAAAGAAGTTCAAGGAATGGGGTATGTTCGATTCCGATGAGGATACCCCTGAAAGCCGAAAGCAAGCCAAAGCCCTACTGACAAAAGCTAAAAACAACCTGGGCAAGCTGGTAAAGTTCGATACTGCGGATTTCGTTAGCACTAAGCTGGATGAAGTGTTGGAGTGCCCTAAGCAGGTTGCCATTATCATGAACGAAAAATGTGCCAGTGCTACGGAGTCTTTTCTGATCCATGCCAAGCAAAGCAAGAAGACCAAGCTCTATGGCAGAACTTCTAAGGGCTGCTTCGATATCTCAAACATGAACAACATCGTTTCACCCTGCAAGCGGATAATCCTGCGCTATGCCATGACGATTACCAAAGGCTTTCCTGATGCGGCGATAGATGATATCGGCATCCGCCCGGATTTCTACCTGACACGGAGCCTACCGGAACATAAATGGATTGCCTACGTACGCAGCATTCTTGATGCCGAGTAAACCGAGCATAAACACAAGGAGATAACTATCATGAGTAAGATGAAAGAGGATTTACTGCATTATCTGGAACAACATGGGAAACCACCGGTAGATTACGTACTCTCCAAATTTGAGCAGCATGATATTGTCCTGCTTGGGGAAATGCACAGAGTTAAACAGCAACTGGAGCTATATCATAACCTTATCCCCCGCTTAGCGGAAATGGGGATCACATACTTTGCTACCGAATTTGCCCGTAGAGCAGATCAAGGCTTAGTTGATGAGCTACTATCAAAACCATACTACGATTATGCTCTGGCTAAGATAATAACCCTTAAGCAGGAAGTATTCTGGGGATTTCAGGAGTATGTGGACATCTTCCGCCTGGTTTGGCAAACAAATCAGCAAGTTCCGCCATCCCAACAAATCAAGATCATCGGGCTAAATGATCCCATAAACTGGAAGCTATACAATCACATCTGCAATACAGAACACAGGACTCCAAACCGCGCTGAGATAGACGTGAGCTGGAAAGGTTGCGGGGAAAAGCTTTGGCTGGAACCCATTACTCAGCACTATGCTCCCGGTACTAAAATCATGGGGATTATGGGTTCACATCACGGGTTCACGAAGTACCGGGAACCAAGCTGGGAGATCAAGGCAGGCAAAAAGGTATTTACAGAGTTTAAAACAATCAGATTTGGCAACCATCTATATGAAAAATATGGCGATAAGGTGTTCAACATCTGTTTTCATGATCCCTGGAGTGACCTGCTTGAGGCAGATAAACCAATTTATCCTGCTAAAGGCGTAATAGAGCAGGTTATCAGCCCTGTATATAAAGAGATAGGCTTTGATCTGATGGGCAGCCCCTGGGGTGAAATGACTGATGATAGCTTTTACACTTTGGGATATCCGGATTTCAAGTTAAGCAATATCTACGACGGCATGATCTATACCGGCAGGTTGCAGGATTTGCAGCCTGTTACTCCCATCCCGGATTTTATCGATGAGAGTAACATTGGTTTATTCAGGGACTTCACCCCATACAATTACGAATACAACAAAACCATTGCTGAGATCAATCAGATTATTGCTGATGACACTCCACTTATATATCCGGAACAAAAGGAGATAACCGATGAAAGTACTGTTGATTAATGGAAGCCCTCACAAGGAAGGAAGCGTCTTTACCGCTCTTTCCGAAGTTGCCGGAGAGCTGGACAAACAAGGGATAGAAACTGAAGTGTTTCATATCGGTACCAAGCCAATCATGGGCTGCACTGCCTGCGGAGCGTGTGCTGAGACAGGCTACTGCGTGTTTAAGAATGATCCCGTGAATGAATGTATCGATCTTGCCCACCAAGCCGATGGGATAATAGTTGGCAGCCCGGTTTACTATGCTTCCCCCAATGGAGCGCTGTGTGCGTTTCTGGATAGAATGTTCTTTCTGAAATCCAGTAAATATGCTTACAAACCGGCAGCAGCAATAGTAAACTGCCGAAGAGGCGGAGCATCTACAGCCTTTGATGTGCTGAATAAGTATTTCACTATCTCCAATATGCTTGTGGTAGGCTCACAATACTGGAATGATACGCATGGCATGCAACCCGGGGATGTGAAGCAAGACCTGGAAGGTTTGCAGACGATGAGAACCTTAGCCAGAAACATGGCATGGCTGCTAAAATGCCTGGAAGTTGCCAAAGCAACGGTACCCTACCCGGTAAGAGAACCCCGGCAGGCAACCAGTTTTATCCGCTAAACCTTTAGGCATGCATCCGGAGTTCAAGAGCCAAATCTAAGGATATAATATAAAACGAGTTATGATAGCTATGGGATTACGGTAAGTTATCTTAATATACTCAGTAAATTTACTATCTGGATCGTCAATTCTATGTAAAGAATAAATCACTTGACGTGAAACAGGCTATGGAAATAATTCCACACAAATGAAAATCTGAAATTTGATAAAGGGGGTTCGATGAATAACTATTTCATGGAAACTCACCACCATGAATGGATTTTAACTAACCGGTTGGGTGCTTATGCTCTCGGAACCGGTAATTTAATAAACCAGCGGAAGTACCATGGATTGTTGATAAGCAGCAACCATGCGTTCAACCGTATTCATCTGGTGGCTGGCATAGAGGAAAAAGTAGAATGGCGTGGAGAAATAATCCACCTTGACAGCAATAATTACAGTAATTGCATATACCCAGAGGGTTTTTTACATTTGGTAAAGCCTTGGTTGCGACCCTATCCTGCTTTTTTATATTCTGCCTTGCCTCATCAGAATGATATCTTAATCTTGAAAGAGATCATGATGGACGAAAACAGCAACACCACCATGGTGAAATATACTAATCTGGGACACCATAAATT
>JAQVMI010000165.1 GCA_028703735.1 Candidatus Cloacimonadota bacterium
CTGAGTGGGATAGATAGAATACTCAGTGGTAAATGACCATACAGGTAAAGCATATTCTTGGGAGCAAGAGCCCTGTGCACTTTGGGGATCAATCATCCAATAGTAAGTTGTGCCGTGGGACAGCACACCGGGATCGTAACTGGTGGAAGTTTGATATCCAATGAAATCCGGGGGATTGGTGATTCCGAAATAGACATTGTAGCCGATGGGAGGGGTTCCTTCAAGATTGGGTGACCAGCTTAACTGGATGTTGGTGGGAACCGAAGTGGATAGATCTGCAGGAATAGGATCGGTTGCAACCAGAGGTAGAGGAGGTAGAGCTGTGGTGAAGCTCCAGATAACATTACCTTCTGCATCACCTGCTGCCGTATAGGGGATCACCTGCCAGTAATAAGTGGTGTTAGCTGCCAGTTGGGACGTCTGGTAACTAAGCACATTGCCGAGGTCAATACTGCTAAGCAGGTTTGTGGGCGGATTATCTGTTCCCAAAGCAAGGCGATAACCAGTGGGCGATGCTCCGGCACCTGCATTCCATTCCAAAGTGGGCTGTAAAACTACATTTGTAGCACCGGAGAGAGGATTAACCGCCACTGCCGGGGTGGGGAAAGGATTCGGTATTGTGGTGAATGACCAAACCGGCAGGGTGTGTTCCGAAGAGCTGTATCCGCTTATATTATGTGGATCAATCATCCAATAGTAAGTTGTGCTATAGTCTAAAGTCCCTGTATTGAAAGAATTTCCTGTTTGGCTACCAATAAGCGGAGGTGGATTAGTGGAACCAAAATACACATTGTAGCTATCAGGCTCAGTTCCTTGGGTATCTGCTTCCCAACTGAGGGATGGCGTTATAGACTGATTAATTGCCAGATTAGCAGGTAGAGGATTGATTGCCACATTTGGCACAGGAGGCAGCTCAGTGACAAAGCTCCAGACTGCATTGTTTTCGGCATTGCCAGCAAGCGTGTAAGGAACTACTTTCCAGTAATAGGTGGTGTTATAGTCTAAAGAGTTGCGGCTAAGTATTGCATCCCTTTCCGTCTTAGCAAGGCTTCCAGTTAACCTATCTGCTGCATATAGTTGTCTTCCGCTTCCGAGAGAATAGCTGGTTACATCACCCAGATCAGTTCCGTTTATCACATTCGTGGGTAGATTATCCGTGCCCAGATAGAGTTTGTAGCCCAATGGAGCAAAGCCCATTCCGGCAGTCCAGTTCAGGCTGGGATTTATCGCTATACCTGTGGCACCGGAAGCTGGAGAAACCAGAACAGCAGCTTCGGGAAGTGGATTGTGGGTGGTGAATGACCATACAGGTAAGGTGTTTAGCGACGAAGCCAAGCCATAGCTGTTGACAGGATCAACCATCCAGTAATAGCTTTGGTTCAATGCCAAAGTCCCGGGATTGTAGGTTGTTGCAGTTTGATTTCCGATTAACGATGGTGGATTGGATGTCCCAAAATAGACGTTGTAGGATGTAGGTGCAATCCCACCTATGTTTCTGCTCCAGCTTAGGGTAACATCAGTAAGCTGCTCTGTGGCAAGATCAGCGGGACTGGGAGTGGTGGCTGGCAAGGGTGGGAAGCCAAAGGGCGTATAATCACCTTCGTAGGCACCAATATCCGGAGTGATGCTATGTCTGGTTTGGCCGTCAAAATCGGTTTCGTAGCCAGCAATTGGCACTGCTCTGCTTTCGGCGTAGGTGGCAATGCTGGGGTTGATGTGTAGATCAACGATTCCGGTGGTGCTGGCAAAGGGGACGTCCTCGGTGTAGGAGTTTTGCTCCGCAGGAGATACACTTGCCTGGTAAGATGCTAATGTTGGGTAATTCACTCCGTTTAAACATCCAATCATGTAGCGGTAAGGAGCACTGGTGCTGATAACGCCTGCATGATAAATGTTGTTATTTGATGTAGCAACAATAACGCCTGTGTTGTCACTTTTCCAAACGGCGACTGTGCGTCCATTTGTGCCAGCAGTGCTTTTGTTCACTATGCTGTTGTTACGATAGTCGAAGGTGCCAGTTCCCAATAGCAGCCCGGCGGAAGAAAAATTGGTGCCTGTCCCACTGGAATTCAACAATATGGAATTGTAGTAAATCTTATAGATTTGCTGCTGAGAGTATCCGGATGCTTCTATGGCAGCAAGGTTCGGTTGTTGGAAAGTACTATTGCTTCCAAGGGTAGATAAACTATGGATGATATTGTTATAGATTTGGGAATTATTGCTTGCAATAATACCTCTCACTTTGGTGTCGGGTGAAGTTCCATGCAGGTTCGAAATCAGGTTGTTGTGGCAGATGGATGATCCATAACTTTGTCTGATTCCGTATATTTGGGCTACTTCTCCATTAAGGTTTTCAATCACATTGCATGAGATTTCTGAGACAGCTGTTGATACCTCTATCCCTTTTACTCCATTATATGTGCCGGTAAGATTGCGGATGGTATTATTACTAATCACGCTTGGAACTGTGGATGATGTATTCAGGTAGATACCCACTGTGGATTGTCCACTCCAGCCGGAGATTGTGTTTCCGCTATATATACTGGCTCCGTTCCGGTTAGAACTAAGGTACATGCCATAAACCATTGTTCCTGAAAGATCAGAGAATGTGTTATTTGTTACTGTTTCTGTGCCCGCTGCATTGCCACTGCTGTAGTAACCGTATAGGTAACTGAAATAAGTGCGATTCCCGATATCGAGCGTGGAATTATCCGAGACAATTCGGATAGGGGTGTTATTGGATAGGGATATTAAATAGCAGTATGCATAACTTTGAAAATATTCTCCGGTTCCGAAGGTGTTGCCAATATAGCTTTCCTGGGTGCCGGTGCCTGTGTTTCTGATCCAGTAAACAGAAGACGAGGAGGAACCCCCTTGAATTAGCAAGTTTATTGAGTTATAGTTTACCGATATTTCTCCGCTTACGTTGGAAAGATTGATTCCAGATAAATGATAAATGTTATGAGTTCCCCCCCCGGCAGCATTATTAATGCTGTTGTAGCAGATGGCTGGATTTTTTACATATTGAACGTTGACGCCAGCTACGTCCGAACCGTAGTAATCCTCGATAACATTACCTGCTCCTTCGGCACCAATATAGTAATCTTGATCTGGATATTCGGAAGATGTAGAGCCTATTAGCAGGATGCCATAATTGGTGTTTCGGATTGTATTTCCGGTTACGGTGATAAATCTATTTTGTCCGCTGGGCTCCGTAACGCTAACCCCGCTGCTACTATCAAGGGATGTGGGGCCGTTACTGATATAGATGCCAGCAACTTTAAAACCTGATGACTTGGTCATGGTGACGGTGCTATTTTTTATGATGAGATTTTGGCAGCCATTGGTTCCGCTGGGTTTGGTAACAAAATAGCCATATTCTATGGCAGCATTGCCGGATTTAAGGTCTATACCATCCAAAGTTAGGTAGTCACTACCTTCTATCCTGAAGATACTATCGCCATTGCCGCCCAATACTGAAGTGACAGACGAACCTACATCATTGCGGATAATGAGGGGATTGGCACCTGTGGTGGCAGGATCTTTTTGGAAAACAACCGGGCTGGATGCACTGCCTAAATTAGAAAACACTAAGGGAGCGGATAGGGAATCCACATAACCAGCCGCGATATTTATGGTAAGTCCCCCTGTGCTTACACCAGCGTAGTTCAGCGCTGCCATGGCTTCGGAGATGCTGATGAAGTTGTTTGCCCCGATGAGATTAGAATTTATGGTTTTTACTCCGCCTAAGGCATCAATCGAGGTTTTTGCATCGGCGGTTACGCCGGTGGAATATGAGTAGTAAATAGCTCTATCAATGCTATAGTAGCTCCAGGCTTTGTAGTACACTCTTGTCCAGGGATATAGCCCGGTGTGGTTACTAAGTCCGGCAGCAGGACCCATGTAGATAATAGTTCCGCCTCCAGTAATGTCCGCCCCTACACTATAATTGCCCAAAGGAGTGCCAAAGCTGGGATAATAGCTATAAGCTACAATAATGTTGTCCCCTGCCGCATTGGGGTTGCCGCTAAGGGCAATGGTAGTAGAGTTGACAGTAGTTGCAGAGAACGCAGAGGGTTGATTGTGGCTTGCAGATAAGGTTGTAACCGCCAAGCGCAAGGGAGAGGTGGTACGATACTTGGGGGCGGCTAATCCATCCGTGTTGTAGGCGTAAACGCTAATATAGTATTGAGTAGAAGAGTTCAATCCCGCTGCCAGAAGCATAGTAGCATTGGTAGCACTAATTACTGTGGCATTACCCAAGGTTTGTCCCGCCCAATATGATGTCCCATTTACCGGAGTAACACTGGGTGTGGCAGTGGTGTGGCGAAGCACTAAAAACGCAGCGGCAACGCTGGGGGTAAATTGGATGCTGATAGAATTGTGATTGGGCACCAGGATCAGATTCGTAGGCTGAGCAGTAGGAGCTACACAGGTGGGAGCAATGGTAAAATTCCCTTCGTCAGCACCAATATCGGGGGTAGTGGCATGCCGGGTCTGCCCATCAATATCTGTGGTAAAGCCGCTGATCGCACCTGCTTGGTTTTGCACATACGTAGGGATTGTAGGATTGATGTGCAAATCGATGTTTCCGCTGGAGCTAACAAAGGGGACATCCTCGGTAAATGACGCTTGGTCCACTGTGGCAGCCACTCCTTTGTATTCTATCAGAGTGGGACAAGGTGTGGTTCCCAGATAGGCAATCAGATTTTGGGAATCAGGCGTGCCCGCATAATAGATGTTTTTATCGGAGCTGGCACCCATGCCTGTGCTTCCGCTGGTTACTTTCCAAAAGGCTACACTCTTTCCCAAGCTACCAGGAGTGCTCTTGTTTACAAAGATGTTATTACGGATTCGGGAAAATGTGCCGGTAACAGCCTGGTCGGAAGTCATAGCGTGGTATAAAGCTGCCGATGAATAGCCTGCTGCTGTGCTGCTGCCATTTAGAAAAACAGTGTTGTAGTAAATATTGCCTGCCCCACTGCCACCATACTTGATACCTGCTACGGTGGGGGTGTCAGAAGCTGCGTCCGTCTCCACAGCGGATAAGCTATGAATCATATTGTTATAGATGGACTTAAGGGTTGATCCCTCGGTC
>JAQVMI010000166.1 GCA_028703735.1 Candidatus Cloacimonadota bacterium
ATCATCTGCATTAACGGTATTTTTGGGAATTCTGGTAATCTCCGCATTTTGCACCGGGAAACCAGCCTTTTCCATATTGACGATCACAGTATGAAATTCTGTGGGTGAGGTGTATATCTCGAAGAATTCCTCTCCCTTCTCTACGTCTTCTGCTCCGGCTTCCAAGGCTTGCATCATGAATTCATCTTCATCCAAACCCACAGAAGGAACATTGAAATAGCCTTTTTGTTCAAAATTCCAGGATACAGCACCGCTTTCTGCCATGTTTCCACCAAATTTAGAAAAAGCATGCCTGATTTCTGCTACACTGCGGTTTCGGTTATCTGTCATCACAACCAAAACTATACCCACGCCATTATGTCCATAGCCTTCGTAGGTTATCTCTTCGTATGCAGCACCTTCAATTTCACCGGTTCCGCGCTTTATGGCACGTTCAATGTTTTCCTTGGGCATATTGGCTTCTTTGGCAGTGTTTATCGCTGTACGCAAACGAGGATTCATTTCCGAATCGCCACCGCCGGATTTAGCCGCCAGAATAATTTCTTTTACGATGCGGGTGAATATTTTTCCCCGCTTGGCGTCAGTTGCGCCTTTTTTGTGTTTTATCGAGCTCCACTTATTGTGTCCTGACATGCAAACCTCTTTCTCTTAATTAATATATCGCTTAAGTTCATAAAAGCTGCAAAGCAGCTATACTGTCAAGAAAAAAGGGAAGGCGATCAAAATCGACCGCCTTCCGTGAATTTATCTTTGCATTTTAAACTTTGTTTTGTTTACGCTTCGGAATCCTGCCAGGCGGCTACAACTTTAGCGGTGATGTCGTCCGGCACTTTTTCGTAATGAGAGAATTTTTGGGTGAAGCGTCCCCTTCCCTGAGTAAAAGACTTTAGGGCAGGATAATAGGCAAACATTTCGGCTACTGGCATTTGAGCGTTTAGATATTGTTTTTTCCCACGCTGTTCCATACCCATAATGCGACCTCTGCGAGTGGATATATCACCCATCACATCTCCCATATATTCGCTGGGAACTATGATCACTATCTCGTGAATGGGCTCCAGAAGAATCGGTTTACATTTCTTGAAGCCTTCTTTCAGTGCCATGGATGAGGCAATTTTGAAAGCCATTTCGCTACTATCCACATCGTGATAGCTGCCGTAATAAACTTCTACTGCTACGTCCACAACATGGTAACCGGCTATTATACCCTTTTCCATGGTTTCCACCAAACCCTTTTCGATAGCTGGCACAAAGTTTGAGGGAATCACACCACCCACGATGGCATTGATGAATTGGAATCCTTCTCCGCGTTCAGTTGGCTTAATCCTGAAATAAACATCACCATACTGACCACGACCACCGGATTGCTTTTTATGTTTGTAATTAGATTCTGCGCTTGCCATAATGGTTTCTTTGTAAGGAATCCGGGGTTCTTTCAGCAGCGATTCCACTTTATAGCGGTTTTTAAGCTTTTTCAGCACTAATTGTAGCTGTTGATCTCCCATTCCGGATAGAACGTTCTCGTGGGTTTCCACATTCAGTTCATAGCGAATAGTGGGGTCTTCTGCAATCGCACGCTGTAAGGCTGTGCCAATTTTATCTTCGTCGGATTGATTTACAGCTTTTAAAGCCTGCCATGTGGTAGCGGTAGGTAATTCCACCGGTACTACAGCTTTATTAGAGCCTGGGGACACTATGGTATTCATCACTTTGGCATTTTTCAGCTTTACCAAAGCTCCAATATCTCCAGCTTTAATTTCACTGCAGTCATTACGGGTTTTACCCAGCATGAAATACATGTTACCGGCTTTATCTTTGGCATCTTTTTCGGGAATATAAATTTCAGTTCCGGTTTTCAGGGTTCCGGAATAGAGACGCACATAGGCAAAATCACCCATGTTTGGATCTGCATAAAGCTTAAAGGTATAGCCGAGTAGTTCGCCATTGGGGCTTGCCACAAATTTGGCAGGACTATCGTTATCCAAAATATCCATTTCGGCTGCATCTTCAGGAGATGGCAGATAAGCGATTACTGCATCCAAAAATGCCAATACTCCAACACCTGTTGCAGCGGAACACACAAATGCAGGGGATATTTCACCAGTCGCAATTGCCTTTTTTAAGCCTTTTATCAGCTTTTCATCGCTAAGTTCCATGCTCTCCAAAAATTCGTTCAGCAGCTCTTCATCGGTTTCTGCCACTGCTTCCATCAGGTGCAAACGTGCATCTTCCACCGCATCTGCAAGATTGGCAGGAACATCGCTTTCCACACCATTCTTGATTGCTTTTTGGCGGATCACATCTACTACACCTTCAAAAGAGCCTTCCTTACCGATGGGAATGTGCACTTTGATGGGCTTGATATCAGTGTTTTCAGCTATGGCTTCCAATGTTTTATCGTAATCTGCATGTTCATTATCCATGCGATTTACCAGAATTATTTTTCCGGTTTTGCGATTCTCAAGCTGCTCTATAGCAAGCTCTAAACCTACTTCGTAACCACCGGTGGCATTTGCTACAATAAGGGCATTTTCCACAGCAGGCAAGGCAACAATGGCATCGCCAACAAAATCCGGGTAACCGGGAGCATCAAGGATGTTTAGTTTATGATCTTTGTAATTCACAAATCCAATCGAAAGCCCCAGGGACATCTTTTTAGCTGCCTCTTCAGGATCGAAATCCATCACCGTATTACCCTCATCCACTCTACCTAAGCGTGAGGTGGTATGAGTCAGATGAAAAATCTGCTCTGCCAAAGTGGTTTTTCCGGCTCCGCTGGAACCCATGAACAAAAGATTGCGTATCTTCTTCATGTCGTATTCTTTCATGTTAATCCTCGTCTATTTGTCTCGTATTTTTTTCTAAAATTCTAAGGTGATGGACAATGTTTTTTTAGCTTGCGATTACGTCAATGCTTTTATCTGATTTACACTTCGCACTTACCTATAATGTCCTGTAAACCCAGCTTCTTCTCTGCCAAAAAGTCCTGTAATCCAGCAAAAACCTTTGGTGCTGCCAGGGGATCTATAAAATTTGCAGTCCCCAAGGCGATTGCTGAAGCTCCTGCCCACAAGAACTCCAGGGCATCCTGCCAGGTATAGATTCCACCCATGGCAATTATGGGGAGCTTCACTGCTTTGGCAACCTTGTAGGTAAGAGCCAATGCCACAGGTTTAATCCCAATTCCGCTATAGCCACCAACCCCCATTTTTATTTGAGAGCGTCCGGTTTTATAATCTATCGCCATGCCCCACAGGGTATTTATCAAGGCAATACTGCTTGCACCACCGGCTTCGGCAGCTTTAGCAATGGCAGCAATATCGGTTACATTTGGGCTTAGCTTTACGATCAACTCTTTTTGGGTAAAGGGAGCCAAGGTTTTGCACAATTCAAAAACCACCTCAGGATGAACTCCAAAGGCTATGCCTTCTTTTTCCACATTGGGACAGGACACATTTAGCTCATACCCTGAAATGCCGGATTCCATCTCTAATCGGCAAATGATTTCAGCAAATTCTGTGATGCTGCTTCCAGAGATACTTACGACAAGAGGGATGTTTAGTGCGGCATTTAAGCGGGGCAGGATATCGCTGATAAATTTATCCAAGCCGGGATTTTGCAAGCCGATGGAATTAATTAAGCCGGCTTCGCTTTCGTAAAGCCGTGGAGGTGGATTTCCAATGCGGGAATGACGGGTGATGGTTTTGCAGATAAATGCACCCAAAAAGTCCTGACCAAAGAAATCCAGGTTTTCCAGATCGAATGTTCCTGAGGCAACAGTTACCGGGCTATTCAGCTTCAGCTTACCCAGGGATGTGTTTAGCTGTTTCATAGCATACTCCACATCACATCTTCGGCATTAAACACAGGTCCTTCCTTGCACACCCGAAGGTAATCCCACTGTGGAATAGATGTACCTGCCTCAATATCCTCTTTGGTATCAGTGCGGATGGGAACTGCACAGCCATGACAAACGCCAATTCCACAAGCCATGTAAGCTTCCAGCGAAGTATAATGGCGAATACCCAATTCCCGGGTTATTTTTGCAGCTTGTTTCAGCATGGGAATTGGTCCGCAGCTATAAACCAGATTGATCTTTTTCTCTAAGATCAGTGGAGCCAAACCTTCGGTAACCATGCCTTTTTTGCCGAAAGAGCCGTCCATTGTCCATACTTCATCACAGGGGAACACATCATCCTGATTTGCTCCTCCATGCAGCCAAAATATCTTATTGTGATTGATAAGCTCTTTTTGCAGATACCACAAGGGTGGATAGCCAATTCCTCCGCTTAGCAGCAGAACACGTTTATTGCTAACCGGATTGAAGCCGTTTCCCAAAGGACCAATCAGCTCCAGCTTATCACCTGCTTTCAGTTTTGCCAAAGCACTGGTGCCGGCACCAACTTTCTTGATAAAAAAGCCAATCCTGCCATCGGCATTATCATAGATAGAGATTGGCTTATACAGCTTTGGCAGGCTGCGTGCATCGAAGGCATCCAATAAACTGGCATGAGCACGAATTTCGAAAAACTGCCCGGGATGGCATTTGCGGCTGAGGTTATCGTCCCAAATCCACAAGATAAAGTATTCTCCGCAAAGTTCTTCGCGGGAATAAATTCTGCGATCCAGCCTTACCGGAATGTTCTGTTTCATCTCTTCACTTATCCTCAAAAGTTTTCATCCTGATACGAAATGCTGCCATTGCAAATAGTTACAAGCACTTTGGCAGGAAAGCTTTCATTTAGCCAGGGTGTATTTTTGCCCTTGGAGAGAAGGCTACTTTCGGTAAACAAGCTTTCCTGATTCAAGTCTATTATGGTTAAGTCTGCTGCTTTACCTTCGCAAAGTGATCCGCCGGGTAAGTTCAAAACTTTAGCCGGAGCACTGGAGAGGGCATCAACTAAGCGAGCCAGGGTTATTTGTTTGGTTAGTACCAAAGATTTATAGAGCACCGGGAAGGCAGTTTCCAAGCCAACTATCCCAAAGGGAGCATGGTCAAATTCCTTTTCTTTCTCAAAATCTGCATGCGGAGCGTGATCTGTGGCTATGCAATCTATCAAACCATCTTTCAAAGCCTGAACGCAAGCCTG
>JAQVMI010000167.1 GCA_028703735.1 Candidatus Cloacimonadota bacterium
TTTACCTTTTTGTTGGATGGAATAGCTTCGGTTAACATATCGTTCAAACCATGTATCCCTTCCATGATAACCACATTATCTTTGCCAAGTTTCACATAATGATTGCTACGTCTGCGAACTCCCCTGGTAAAATCATAATGTGGAAGCTCAATTTGCTCACCTGCAAGCAATTGTGTAAGCTGCATATTCAGATACTCCAAATCCATGGCATAAATGCTTTCAAAATCGAAATCACCATTTACTTTGCGGGCAGTTTTGTCTCTATTTATAAAATAATCGTCCATTCCCACAACAATAGGTTTTGCTTTACAAGCTTGTAATTGCACACTTAAGCGTTTGGCAAAAGTAGTTTTTCCCGAGGAGGATGGTCCCGCAATCAGAATTAACTTAACTTCTTTTTTAGTAACGATATTAGCGGCTATTTCTGCAATTTTTTTCTCGTGCAGAGCCTCTTCCACCAAAATGAACTGAGAAATCTCATAATTATCGGTTAGTTTATTGATATCCATAATGTTATGAACTCTAAGTATATCCAACCATTTATCATGTTCCTGGTGAAGGGCAAAAACCTTTTTGGGCAGATTGAACTTGCTATGCTTCCCTTGCGCATCCACAGTGGGAAAACGCAAAATAAAGCCCGGTGCCATAAACACTATATCAAAGATGCGAATCCTGCTGGTGCGGTCTGCAAGAGGGCGAATAAAACGGTCGTAGTATTTGCCACATCTGTACACATAAACGCTTTCCTGATAATTATACTTCAGGTTCTTTATAGCATCTTTGCGCCCCATGGCGTTAAATATATCTATTGCCTCATCAGTTTTCACTTCAATACGGTCTATAGGTAAATCGGATTCCACGATGCGCATCATTTCTTCTTTTAATCTGGCACAATCCTGTTCAGACCAGCGTTCTGCATCGAATATTTCACAAAATATTCCATCTCCGATAGAATGCTCTATAACCAATGCATGTTCGTTTCCCATTAGGGTATGCAAAGCTTTAGCCATAATAAATATGGCAGAATCCTGATAAATCCTATTCCCTTCCGGGTGCTTGTAAGTGATACAATTTACAAGGGTTTCTCTATCGGGAATGTAATCTTCATTGACATATTCCCTGTGGTTAATTTTATAGGACAATACTTGGCTACAGTCGATGTCTGTCCCTTTTAGTATCTGAGCTATAGAGCGTGGTTTTTCCAGCTCTATAAGGCTATGCTTAATTCCGTCTGATCTGATGTCGATAATCATGTGCTTTTCCTGTTTTGTAAAGTTAATTATTACCTGCCATATAACCGGGAAAATTCTGTTCTTACACATTTTTTTAACCCAATCGATCTTTCTGCAGGAAACGTCAAGAATTCAGATAGGCATATTTAGTCAAGAAATAAGGAGCTTACACCATGAAAGTTATTAGTAAAAAGCAGCGGCTTAGAAAAGAAGTAATCAACTTCGTAGGAATCATTTTTGCCTCGGTGTTTTTCGCCATTGGATACTCCTGGTTTTTGTTGCCGTATAATATGGCTCCGGGTGGAGTAGGCGGATTATCTCAGATCATCAAGCATTTTACCGGTATTCCTAATGGTGTCTCGATGATTGTGATAAACCTTCCTCTATTCGTAATAAGCTTTATCTTTATTGGCAAATCTTTTGGCAGTAAGAGCTTATACGGGATGTTCATGAGTGCTGCAATGACAGATTTGATAAGCATTCCCATGCTGCATAAGTTTGGCTTTATTGCCGATTTGGCACCTTATACCCATATTGTGGAAAACCGTATTGTATATGCGATGCTTGCTCCCGAGGATCTTTTTCTCAGTGCTATCGCCGGAAGCGTTATGCTGGGAATAGGATTAGGCTTAATCTTCCGGTTCAGAGGTTCCACAGGGGGCACAGATATCCCGGTGGCGCTAATTAAGCAGAAAGCGAATATTTCTATCGGAACCGGTTATTACATTGTGGAAACCGGCATAATCCTGCTGGTTGCAATCTTGCTTAAAGACCTTAAGCTGCTCATCTGGGCTTACCTTAACTTGTTTATCACCACCAAAATTACCGATCTTGCCAGCGAAGGACTTCCCTATATAAAAGGTGTTTACATAATTTCAGACGAAGTGGACGAAATTAGAGGCGAAATCTTTGATAAGCTTGATAGGGGCGTTACCTACCTAAAAGGGATTAGTGGATTCAATCAGCGTGATATCAGAGTTCTATTTTGTGTGCTGAACCGACGACAGGTTCCTCTTTTAACCGACATAGTAAAGGATATTGATCCGGATGCCTTCATGATTCTTACCGATGTATATGACGTTTTGGGTTATGGCTTCAAGTCTCGAAAGCTAAACCTAAGCGATAATTAGCTTTAGTAAGTTTCTTATAATTTTGCAACCCTTAGTTTGTGCCTAAGGGTTGCGCAAATATCCACAATCAAAACTGCTTCTTCCCTGCTTCAATTAAGGAATCAATACGGAATCATTAAGGACTTTGTGCCTAAATCATCCTTATTTATTCCTTAATTGAAGCAGGATACTGGCGTGGTACCAGTAACGCATGATTGCATCCTGTTGTAGGCTTGGGTTTGTAACCCAAGCCAGTTTCGCAGGTTCCAAACCGGCTATTACAACAGCTTAAAAAGCTATGCTACGAGCCGGGGTTTGATCCACTAATCGGATGAAACCAACGATCCGCTTTGTGTGCAATAATCTGATTAGAATAGGTGAAAAAAATCTAATTGATCTTTTGGAATGGATATTGCGAGTTAATAACTAAACTTTCTCTGGGAGGAAAAATGAAACCGTATATAGTTATATTAATGCTACTAAGTATCAGTATTTTAGCAGCAGCAAACTTAGAACAGTATAGTACACAGGGTTCAGTTCTAACTGCAAGGCTGGAATCTTTGCGTCTATCCCCTATGGCAGATGAACCTGCCAGCATAGACGAGGGCGATACTTCTGCCCCTTCCTCTGCTTTGATGCGCACCTTTGCCTTTCCCTATCAGCAGGTGCAAATTCAAGTTAACAGCATGCACTGGAATGTTTTTGATTTGAACGGAAATTTCCTGTATAATGAACAACGCAGCATAAACAACGCTTTGCAGGTAGCTAACAGCTTTACATTTAGAGAAATGACCGGTGTTACAATTAGAATTGAGACTCAGATTTCCTCCGAAAGCACCATTCGCACCTTAACTGAGGTAGATTTTCAATTATTAGGCAGCCAATTAGTAGAGTTTCCCACCTCTATATCACCCGCATTTATAGATGCCTATCGTGAACTGGCGGATAACTTTGAGCAATCTTACCTGCGCACCATCCCCTTATCACGCCCCAAAATGCTGATAATTAGCCATACTCAACTGGCTACTTACCAAACTGAATATGTAAAGTGGAAAAAATCTCAGGGATTTGATGTGTATGTTGCCAATAAATCTGATATTGGCTCTTCTGTAGAACAGATTAAAAATTATATTTACAGCCACTATCAGCAGTACAAATGTGATTACCTTTTCTTATGGGGCGATGTAACCGGAACTTTTGCCATACCTACAAGTTTCTATCCTTCGCCAGAATATGCAGAAAACGATGCTGATGATAACTATTTTGCCACTCTGACCGGTGATGATTACTTTCCTGAAATGATTGTGGGTAGATTCTCCTTCAATGATGCCAGCGAATTCATAACCATGACCAATAAAACCATTTCTTACGAAAAAACTCCCTTTATGACTGATACCAATTGGATGACCAAAGCACTTGTGGTTGCAGGGAATTATGCCGAAGGTGGATTAAGACCAACCACTCCGGTCTATATGTCTCGCTGGCTACGAAATAAAATGCTGGATTATGGCTACACCCAGGTTGATAGTGTTTTCTACCCCCCCAGCTTCCCCGGAACCTCCAGTATTACCCAAGCGATAAATCAGGGTGTGCAATACATCAGCTACAGAGGTTGGGGCGATGCTAACGGTTGGCACTATCCTTCCTTCCATATTTCGGATCTAAATTCCACCTTTAATGGTCCCAAAATGCCCATCGTATACTCCATTGTATGTAATACTGGAGATTTTGCGAATTCTGTGAATCCCAGCTTTGGAGAAAAATGGATGCGAATGGGTACAATGTCCAGTCCCGGTGGTTGTATTGCCTTTGTCGGTCCTTCCGATTTGCATACCAAAACCAGGCTGAATAATTCCATTTCCAGTGGTGCATTTCGCAGCATTATGGATTTGGGGGTAAGAGGATTTGGCAGTAGTGTGTTAATTGGTAAGGTAGAGCTATACAAGAATTTCCCTAATGATATAGCCCCCGGACAATATGTGCCTTTCTATTATCATGTATATAACATCCTTAGCGATCCCAGCCTGAATATGTGGTCATTAACTCCCAATACAATTTCCGAAAGCGTTATTCAAGGCGGACTTAGCTTTGCTCAAAGTGATAGCCATATTCGCATAAATGGTGCAAATTTGAATGGAGCTATGGTTACAGGTACAAAAAATGGAATAGATTTCCAACATGCCAAAGTGCAAAATGGTTATGCAATTTTACCCATAGATCCATCTCAGATAGGGAATTTAACCATAACTATCACCAAGCCGGATTTTGTTCCTCTGGTGCGTGAACTTAGCCCTTCGGGAACTGCAGCCATAGGGGTTGTTAGTAATAGCCTGGCAAATAGCCTTATAAATCCGGGCTCCAACTA
Organism: Candidatus Cloacimonadota bacterium; assembly: GCA_028703735.1. Taxonomy (GTDB): domain Bacteria; phylum Cloacimonadota; class Cloacimonadia; order Cloacimonadales; family Cloacimonadaceae; genus Cloacimonas. Next base: position 4,707 of record JAQVMI010000167.1, read on the forward strand.
TAATCTTGCATTGGATTTCAAGAATCTATCCACTGCTGCATACTCGGCTGTAAATGTTACTCTTAGCTCAAATCACAGCAGTGTTAATTTCAGCCAGCCAACCCAAACAATTAGCTCTCTTAATGCCGGAGCAACTTCCACCCTAAGCTTTGCCTTCACCACCTCCAATAATTTGCAACCAAACGAAATCTTAGATTTCACGGTTACAATCTCTAATCCGGCTGTAACCAGTGTGTTTCAGCTTAAATCCGGTGGAGCAATTATCAGAGTTAACAATCATAGCGGAACGCTTGTTCCAGGAAGCAATAACAATGTGATAAGCTTTACTGTGGCTAACCAGGGAAATGTGGCGATGAACGATATTGATATCC
>JAQVMI010000168.1 GCA_028703735.1 Candidatus Cloacimonadota bacterium
ATCTCCGCAAGAGGTTTTGCCACTTTTTTCCCCAGCCTCATTCTGTCAAACATTTTAATGCTTAAAATGACGATAACCCGTAAAAACCATGGTTATGCCCAATTCATTACAAGCCATAATACACTCTTCATCACCAATGGAACCACCTGGCTGGATTATGGCTTTGATGCCGTGTTGATACGCTTCATCGATAGAATCCCGATAGGGGAAAAAGCCATCTGAAGCACAGATAGCACCGGTTAAATCGTGCCCATATTTTGTAGCTTTCCATACTGCCAAAGAAGTGGAATCTATCCTGGAGGTTTGCCCTATGCCAAAACCCAAAACTCTATCTTCTCTACACAGCACTATGGCATTGGATTTCAGGATGGATACAGCTTTCCAACCAAACACCAAAGCTTGGTATTCTTCCGCACTTGGCTGGCGTTTACTAACCACCTTCCAGCCTTCCTGTGATTCGTTCACCAGATCCCATTCCTGAGCCAAATAGCCCCAGGTTAAGGTTTTTATTTCCAAGGGATTCACCGGTTTGTTCAGCATGGCAGGATCATAGCTTATCAATCTGCGGCTTTTTTTCTTTTGCAGCACATCGAAAACCCCTGCCTCATAGTTTGGAGCTATAATAATCTCTGTAAAAATCCTGTTTATCATCACAGCAGTTTCCAAATCCAGGCTGCGATTTACCACCACTATTCCACCATAAGGGGAAATCGTATCTGTAGCAAAAGCTTTTTTATAGGCTTCCGCAAGGTTAGCTGCGCTGCCAATTCCACAGGGATTACAGTGTTTTACAATAATCACAGTAGGATCGGTAAACAGCCTTATAGCCCTTAGGCTGGTATCTATATCCAGAATATTGTTAAACGAAAGCTCCTTGCCATGTAACACATTCCAGCTCTTGTGTTTATCTGCGTAAAATCCTGCTTTTTGATGGGGATTTTCTCCATATCGCAAGCTGGATATCAAGCTGCAAGATAGATCTAAACAGGGTGGAACACCTTCCTGGTTTACTGTTTCGCTGCGGGAATGTTCAAAGTAATCCGCTATATCTGCATCATAACGGCTAATCCAGGCAAAAGCTTTTTGTGCCAAATAGCTGCTCCAGCATTCCGGCAGAGAGCTATCCTGATTCAGTTGCTCCAAGGTGGGTATGTAATCCTTGGGGTCTGTTAAAACAGTTACACTTGCATAGTTTTTTGCAGCAGCACGGATCAGGGTAGGTCCGCCAATATCAATATTTTCGATCACTTCTTTGTGGGTTGCATTTTCTTTGTGCCTAACCGCAGAAAAGGGATACAGGTTTACCACAACCACATCAATATGATCTATATTGTGCTCTGCCAAGGTGCTAAGATGATTGGGATTGGTGCGATCTGCCAATATTCCGGCATGGATAACCGGATGCAATGTTTTTACTCTTCCATCCAAAATTTCGGGAAAACCGGTAAGATCAGAAACCTGAACCAAAGAATGGCAGAATTGGGAAAGGTGTTTTGCAGTATTGGAGGTGGATAAAATTGTGTAGCCAAGTTTTTCCAGTTCCATAGCCAGAATTTCGATACCGCTTTTGTCATAAACGCTTATCAAAGCATATTTTTTCATAAATCACCATCTTCTTCAACTACCTCAGAGAGGTGTTTTAATTCTTTTTTGTTTAACAAGCCTTCCAAGCGTTGATTAAGCTTGTTGTTGGAATACATTTCCAAAGTTACGCGCACTATCTGTTTAGGCGTAGTGCCGGCAATTTCTTTTTTGCCCATATTATCTATGATGCTTACCAAAACTACTCCACCCAGAATTATCACCCAGTTTATATAAATCCACATCAGGAAAATAGGCAGGGCAGCCATTACACCATAAATTGCCTGCATACTGGTTAAATTGTAGATATACACATCGAACAGGGATTTTATCATAACCCAAATTAAAGTAGTCCAAAATGTTCCCCTAACCAGGGAGGAGGGTTTGGTTTTTACGGAGGGTAGCAGCATATACAAAAACATTAGCCCCAAAAACTGAAGGAAGAAGGGGATTACCCACATAAACCAACGCAATACTGATATCTTCAGCAGTTTAGAGATTAGCGGTATGGAAGAGCTGGAAAACAGCACCACCATAATAACCAAGCCAAACACTATGGTACCGAAGAAACGCACCACCTGGGTTACTAAATCTTGCTTTACGGCAAGCTCCATGCTAAGGATGCGATCGAACGTATCGCGAATAACCTTGAACAGAGAATAAGACGAAACAATAAGCACCACAAAATTAAAGATATTAAAGCCAACTCTGCGACGCATAATTAGTTCATCCACAAAATTTGTGATCGCATTGGCGGAACCCGGAATAAAGTTCTTGGCAACTACTTCCCGAAACTTTTCTCCCAAATTAAGAAAGGGTAAATCCGGAGCGATCAGCACCAAAAAAGTTACAAAGGGAACAAAACCCAAAATGGTGATGTAGGTTAAACTGCCAGCCTCTTTAAGGATTCCTTCTTTTGTGACCCGCGTGTACAATAAGCTTAAGAATCCATAAATATCATTAAAAACCTTTTTGCGACGTTTGGGAACAGATACAGACAGCCAAACCTTGTATGCATCTATAATTCCTATCCTTATAAAAGCGGATAGCATAATAAACAAACGGTGTCTCAGGCTGGTTTCCTGCTTCTTTTTTCCCATTTTAATCTTCCCTTAATGCAATAACGGGATCTAAACGGGAAGCCCTTACCGCAGGTGCCACCCCGAAGATCATTCCAACTCCCACAGAAACCGATAAAGCTGCCCAAATCATCTGCAAATTAGCTATCACGCTTATTTGCAAGAACTTGCCTACCTGTTCCAGAATGGCAAAACCAAATGCAATACCCAAAATCCCACCTAAGGTGGTAATCAAAACGGTTTGCACCAAAAACTGCAAGAAAATATCCCGTCCTCTGGCTCCTATGGCAAGGCGAACTCCAATTTCACGAGTGCGCTCTTTGATGGCAGCTAACATTATATTCATTATCACTATGCCGCCTACTAATAGAGATATAACCGCAATCAGCACAAAAATCACCCCAAAAAGCTGACTGTTTTTATTCATGTTTTCCATTTCTTCCTGGGCAGCACTAACTTCGAATAGCTTTTTTCCTGCTTTCAGATTTAGCACAATGTTTTCCAGCTTTGTCTTTAGCTGCACTGCTGCCTGGGGATTAGCGGCTTTTATTTCCAGCGAGCTTATCTTTGCTCCTGGCATAATTTTGCTTAGCATGGTGGATAGGGGAATGTAGCTTCGTTCATTCAGGTAGCTCAATTGGTTATCGCTAAAAGCAGCACCTCCACCCTGGGGTTTCATATAGCGATATTGCATCACGCCTACTACTGTAAGTGTTTGTCCGTTCAAATTTACGCTTTCGCCCAGGGGATTGCGTTTCCCAAAGATTTGCTCTACAACTGCCGTGCCCAAAACTATCACATTGTTATTTTCTGCAATATCAATATCTTTGATAAACCTACCCTTATCCACATACCATTCTTCCACTTCAGAAAAATCCGGCATTACACCTCCCACCCATCCGGAAAATGATTTATCGCCCTTATTCAGGGTAAAATCCCATTCGCTGATTGTGGGGTTGAAGGCTATAGCCTCTGGTATTTGGGAATCTATATAGCGGATTTCCTTTAGCGTGAAGCTGGGATCCCCACCTTTGGAAAAATCGTAATTCCAATTTGGACCAACCTCAATTTTGTTTAGCCCGCCCCGTTCCTGCATCCAATCCAGGGTTATCTTGTTCATTCCGCTAACTATTGCCAGCACTACCATGATGCACATAACCCCGAGTACTATGCCTATAACGGTTACTGCGCTGCGAACTTTGCGCATCATAATATCGGTAAAACCCAGCTTTATGGAATCAGATAAGTGGATCGCCATCGAAAATCTTTCCATCCTTTATCAGGATAATTCTATCTGCACGCTCTGCCACAACTCTATCATGGGTAACCATTATAACCGTGTTTCCCTCACTATGCAGACGATTGAAAATCTCCAGAATGTCACCACCGGCTTGAGAATCCAAATTACCCGTGGGCTCATCAGCAAGCAAAATTGCCGGATCATTCACAATAGCCCGGGCAATTGCCACTCGTTGTCTTTGACCTCCGGAAAGTTCGGTGGGTTTATGTTTTAGCCTGTCCCCCAAACCTACACTATCCAAAATCTCTCTGGCTTTTTGGTTTCGCTTTCTTGCTCCCATACCTCCGTACATCAAAGGAAGCTCTACATTTTTTAGAATATTCAAGTGTGGAAGCAGGTTAAAGGATTGAAAAACGAAGCCAATCTTGCTATTTCTTATTGTGGCTAAAGCAGATTTTGGCATGGCACTTACCAGAACATCATCCAGATAGTATTCACCCTCTGTGGGACGATCCAAACACCCTATAATATGCATCAAAGTGCTTTTGCCAGAACCCGAGGGACCCATGATGGCAACAAACTCACCTTTTTGGATACAGATGTCTATTCCGCTAAGAGCGTGAACTTTTACCTTACCCAAAGTATAATCCTTCATCAGGTTCGTCGTTTTAATTACATCCATGTTCACCCATTTTCGCTATTTTATTCCATGCTATCTTGCTGTGGCAATATGTCAATGAAAAATTTGGCTACTATAAAAGCGTGCGTGGAAAACTGGGGGAAAACCTTTGTGTGCCTAAGAAAATCGCCCCTGTTATCCCGAACAATAATGCCCGGCAAACTTGCTATCACGCAAAATAATTATGCCCATAGCTTTATAACCCGCTTCCTGATTTTTGCTACCGGTTTGGCTGTCACCCCCCCTTTTTTAACAGCATGGTTCCAGTAACCTTGCAGTTACCTTGCAGGCACTTTTGTAGCTGCAAGGTAAACTATGGGATCGATGGTATTTACTGATAGATCCGCAGTTCTGACAGGGAAAAGCAAAGACCCGCCTACGTTTGACTCAAAAAGTATCGCTATGATAAATTATGCATGTTCTCACACATCACCGCGACACTTTTTGAGTTAAACCAGAATGACTTTCCAAATCGATCCCACCTTTTTACGCAAT
>JAQVMI010000169.1 GCA_028703735.1 Candidatus Cloacimonadota bacterium
TACCAAAGCCAAAGACCCTGCTTGGACACCGGATTTTGGACCTCATGTTTTCAATGCACGTAGCGGAGCAACCGCAGTAAGTGCCCGTGAATTCCTGATTGCCTATAACATAAACCTAAACACCCGCGATAAAAAGAAAGCTCATGATATTGCCCTGTGCATACGCGAAAGCGGAAAACCTGCCCGCGATGCAAGCGGGAAATTGTTAAAGGATGAATTCGGCAACAAAATTAACGAACCCGGCTTATTCACGCATTGCAAGGCGGTTGGTTGGTTTATAGATGCCTACGATCGTGCTCAAATAAGCATAAATTTAACCAATTACAAAATTACACCACCTTATGCAGTATTAGAAAAAGTGCGCCAATTGGCTTCAGAAATGGGAGTTCAGGTAACAGGCAGCGAGCTTGTAGGATTAATTCCCAAGGCTGCTTTGGTGGAAGCCGGAAAATTCTATCTGCAAAGAATGAATGAAAGCACAGGAATCCCCGAAAAAATGATTATGGAAACTGCTATCCAATCTATGGGTTTAGCAGGATTGGGAGATTTCGAGCTGGATAAAAAAGTGATAGAATACTCTATTGCAAGGCAGGATAGCCTGGTAAGCATGAAGCTGGATGCTTTTTGCGATCTGCTTTCCACCGATGCTCCAGCACCTGGAGGAGGTTCTGTAGCTGCTCTTTGTGCTGCCATGAGCGGAGCCTTATCTGCAATGGTTGCAAACCTCACAATCGCCAAAAAGGGCTATGAACAAGTTCAGGAAGAAGCCTTAGCCATTGCTCCCCTGGGACAGGAAATCAAGCTGAAAGCTATTGAATGCATAGATCGTGATACTGATGCATTTTATGCCATGATGGATGCCATGCGCTTACCCAAGAAAACAGATGCCGAAGCAGATTTTCGTAATTCTCAGATGGAATTGAGCACTCAGGCAGCAATCACTGCTCCGCTTGCCACCTTAAGATTGGCATTGGATGCCCTGCAATTGGCTAACCGCATTGCAAAAATTGGCAATACTAATGCCTTATCCGATGCAGGTGTAGCAGCTCTTACAGCTTTGTGTGCCGCAAAAGCGGCAAACTATAATATTCTGATAAACATTGCCGGCATTACCGATGCCACCTTCAAACAAAACACCCTAAAAGAAGCAGGAGAGTTAGTGCAAAACTGCTGTACCATTGCAGACCAAGTGGAACAGGAAGTTAGCTCCCGTCTTATTTAGTTTTCGAAAAAAACCGGGGTGTTGATCTCCTTATTGCCACGTGCTGATCAGGAGCTCTGCACCCCCTTTTCATAGACAGAAGCAAAGCTCGTTTCAGTTAAGTTCGAAAGGAGTGGATTATTACACATCCGCAACACCAAAGCCATCGTGCCATCCTGCGTAACATTGCCACAAAAGCAATGCTGGATAGGGGTTTACTGCCAGATTTTAAACCTGAAACGCTAAGGGAACTGGATAGGATAAATTTGCCGGCAACGGATGCAAAAAGCAAACCCCGTGATCTTAGGGATTTATTATGGTGCTCCATAGACCACTCCGATACGCATAGTATAGATCAATTAACCTGTGCCGAAGCACTTCCCAATAACGAAGTGAAGATTTACGTGGCAATTTCTGATGTGGATGCTTTGGTAAAATTGGGATCGGCTATAGATATGCATGCACGCCATAATACCTGCTCAATTTACACCAGTGTGGAAATGTATCCCATGCTTCACAGAAAACTTTCTTCCGATTTTACTTCCCTTAGCCAAGCCAAGGATAGGCTTGCTATGGTGGTGGAAATGATTTTTGATTCCCGCGGATATCTAAAATCATCGCAGGTATATACAGCTTTGGTAAAAAACCGAGCTAAGCTGAACTACAACAGCATTTCCGCCTGGCTGGAGGGCAAAGAACCGCTTCCAGAGGTTGCAGCAAGGGTAATGGGACTTGATGCAAATCTGCGTTTGCAGGATGGTATTGCTGCAAAATTGAGCAGCTTGCGCCACGAACGCGGAGCTTTGGATTACGAAATCCCCCTTGCACATCCTGTGTTCGAGGACGACAAGGTGAAAGAGCTTGCCTCTGTACCAACAAACAGAGCCCGCGATATTGTAACGGATTTTATGATAGCAGCCAATCAAGCCGTGGCATTTTTTCTAATAGAGCATAATTACCCCTCTTTCAGGCGGGTGGTAAAAACTCCCGCAAGGTGGGATAGAATAAATGCCCTTGCAGCTCTAAGAGGCTGGAAATTGCCCCAGGAGCCCAGTTCTGAATCTCTAAACAAATTTCTGCAAAATCAGAAAACAACTCATCCAAATGCTTTTGCCAGCCTTTCCTATGCAATTTCCAAACTGTTAGGAGCTGGTGAATATTCCATTGAACTGCCAAATGTATCCTATAGCGGTAATTTCTGCCTTGCTATGAAGGATTATACACACTCCACAGCACCCAACCGACGTTTCCCCGATCTTATTACTCAAAGATTGCTAAAGGCTTCTCTATCCGGCAATCCCTCACCCTATGGAATTCCAGAACTGGAAGCTTTGGCAGGGCATTGCACCAAGATGGAGGACGCAGTAAAAAAGGTGGAGCGACAAGTGGCTAAATCTGTGGCTGCCATGCATTTGCATACAAGAATTGGAGAGCACTTCGAAGCAATCGTAACCGGTGCATCACAAAAGGGCACTTGGGTGCAGATAAGGCATCCACATGTGGAAGGCAAACTTATGGATGCAGGCACGGATCTGGATGTAGGCGAGAGGGTTACCGTAAAATTGATCAGCACCAATGTGGATAAAGGCTTTATAGATTTCCAGTTAATCGCCTAAGCATTTCTGCTAAATTATCCGGATTTTCCTGGCAATTCAGTTAATAAAAAAGAGATCAGTCAAATTACGAATGAGCCTTTTTCTATTCGTAAGATTTTATTGAATAAATCGGCTGGGACAGGCTGATGCGTAGCCATCAATACTATTGTGTCAGAAGGGAGTGATCGGATCGTATTGAAAATACAGGTCTCACTTTCCTTATCTATGTTGGAAGTAGGTTCATCCAATAATAATATTTGTGGCTTTCGAATTAGTGCTCTGGCAAATGCAATTCTCTGTTTTTGTCCGATTGATAGCCTTTCGCCGTTAGGTCCAACGCAATACTCGTAACCATCAGTGTGTTCCATAACAAAAGGCTCAACGAAAGCGTCCCTTGAAGCTTTTATGACATCCTCACGAGAAGCGTTTTTATCAAACAGCCTAATATTAACTGCTATCGTATCGTTTGCCAAATATGGTTCCTGTTCTACAAAACCCAAGCTAAAACGTAGATCTGCCAATGCCTGATTATTTATCTCATTACCATTTATGATAATAGATCCTTTTTTCGGTTTAAATACTCCTGCCAGTACACGCAATAGTGTAGTTTTACCTGAACCAGAATCACCAACAATCAAGATACGATCTCCAGCAAGAATCTCTATATTTACATCCGTCAGAATCATTATATCTTCTATCTCAATAGTTACATGGTTCAATTGAATTTGATTGATGTGAACTGTTTTGCATGCACGGTTCTCTTCACATTCCAGAGGAGTGGAGAGAATCTCAACAAGACGCTGCAAAGATAACAAAGCTTTCTGTGCGTTAAGAACCATATTGACAATACTGTCAGTCGGACCCGTAATGTATCCAAAAAAAGCATTAAAGGCAATTAATGAACCGATTGTTAGTGTCCCATTAATCACTTGTCTTCCACCTAAAAAAAGTACAGTTGCCACAATCATAGCCGAAAGAATCGATAGAAGAAGGTCGGAAGTAATTCGAATGTGAAAATAACTCAAAAAGTGCAGGAGATATTGCTGCAGACGATGTTGATACTTCTCAATTGCATACCTGTAATCATTGTAATAGCGACTTACTGAACGTAAAGCCAGAGACTCGTTCAATTGATCGACCGTAAAAGCTCTTTGCTCAAATGTTACTTCCAAAGTGGAATTCATTTTTTTGTAATACCTGATAAAGCAAATGTAGTATATAGGAGTAAAAGGCAAAACCAATAAGAAGAGCTGATAACTAATTACAAGACAAGCTATAACGCCAACAATCATTGTGCATATTGATGTTAGAGCTTCCAGTAAATTATCCACTAATAAGGCTTGTATCCTTTCTGTATCGTCATCTATTCTTGACATCATATACCCATGCCCATTGATAGAAGGAATAGGAACATCTACTTGAAGCATATGCGATAACAAATTTACTTTAATCTGATTGATAATTGTCTGATTCGTCTTAACAAAGAGCTTCTGTTGATAAAATGCCACGATATTTAGTAGAATTGAAATAAGTAACACTAATGCGGTCATCCAAATAAGGTCTTTATAGTTTTGCTGCACCAAGCTATAATCTATCAAGTGTTTGGTTATAAGTGGGAGGGGTAGGGAAGATAGTGAAACAATGATGGTTAATATAGAGGCTACAACAAGCGCAACCCTATGTTGTTTCAAGTATGGAAACAGAAAACGTATGTTGGATAGGTGATTTCTTAAATTTGGCATTATCACAAACCAAGCTGTATTTTTAGGTAGAAATTTGATGCATCAATTTCATAATCATTATGAGCAGGAATTGAATAATAAGAATACTGGCTTTTATAGCCTGCGTATATATGACTATTGATGCCAATTTGCCAATCCAAATTCAGGTAATAACCTAAATTCCCCAGATACTCTCTATCAATATCTATGGACACATTGTAATTGGTTAAACTCAATCCCTGGCTTAGGGTTAGGTTTTTAAGTATTGCAACGTAGTTTTTTAAGTTCATCAGATTGTATTCGGGGTCCCAATAAGCTAATTGAGAATGAGAATAGCGCACATAGGTAAGTTCATAGTTTAACCACAATTTTTCATTTATATTCATGGTAACTGATCCACTTAAACTAAGGAGGGGAGAAATCTCAGATAGAGGATATATTATGGCTTTACCTGCGGTTACAGAAGCAAATGGGGTAAAACGTGTGTTATTTATGCAGTTAAAACCCATGGTGACACTATAAGGGTG
>JAQVMI010000170.1 GCA_028703735.1 Candidatus Cloacimonadota bacterium
CCGGGACCTATGCCAACTTTTACAGCATCAGCACCCGAATCTATTAAATAACGGCAAGCTTGGGCAGTAGCTACATTGCCAGCTATTGCTTCACATGAATAGTGTTGTTTTATTCTATTCAGAGCCTGGCTGATGTGTTTATGATGTCCATGTGCTGTATCAATAACGATAACATCTGCTCCGGCTTTAATTAGCTCTCCGGCTCTTTCCAGATAATCTCCGGTTACTCCAATTGCGGCTCCCACTAAAAGCCTGTTTTTAGAATCCTGAACAGCAGCAGGATAGTTCAGCCGTTTCATTATATCCCTCACCGTAATCATTCCGGCAAGGGTATCGTTTTCATCCACTAACAGTAATTTCTCGATGCGATGTTTATGCAACAAAGCAATGGCATCTTCCACAGCTATACCCAAGATCGCTGTGATAAGCTTGGAATAAGGAGTCATCAATTCTGCTACTTTTGCCTGATGATTGGTTTCGAAGCGTATATCCCTATTGGTAAGAATCCCTGCTATTTTGCCATTATCAACTACAGGAAATCCACCTACACGATGCGTTTGTTTTAGCTGTAACACGGTTTCCAAGGTATCATCAGAGGAAACAGTATAGGGATGGGTTATAACTCCGCTTTCTGCTCTTTTCACCAAATGTACCTGTCTGGCTTGTTCTGCAATATCAAGGTTTTTGTGAATTATCCCGATTCCACCTTCCCTTGCCATGGCAATAGCCAATGCAGATTCTGTGACTGTATCCATAGCAGCACTCAACAAAGGAATGCGCAAGGATATATTCGCAGTAATCTTTGTGGTTAAATCCACTCCTGAAGGCACAATATCCGATTGTTGCGGAACCAGCAAAACGTCATCAAAAGTGTATGCTTTTCGAATATTCATTTGCTTATAATCTCCTTATTGTATAGCATCGCTATGCATTGTCATTCCGGACTTGTTACTGTCATTCCGGACTTGTTACTGTCATTCCGGACTTGTTACTGTCATTCCGGACTTGATCCGGAATCTATCTAACTGGATTCCTGCCTTCGCAGGAAAGACAAGCAGGTTTTTCATTTCCACTAAGTCTCCTTGCTCCAGAAACCATTTATTAGCATCGTTAAGTAACAGCTTTTACAAGTTTGGTTTAGGGCTTGCCATTCTACTAATTTTCTGGCGAAAGTTTGGTGAGAAAATGCTGTTGGGCTTTTCCTTCAGAAATTCTTTGGCTATTCGTTGCTGCTCATCTTTGTCTTTGGTTACCAAAAACTGAAGTAGCTGCGCATATTCTTGAGCTACGGGATCAGAGAATTCGTAATCTAAAAGCTTTATGGCTCGCACGATATTGCCGAAACCAAGTGACCATTCGATGGCTAAAAGCCTTAGTTCTTCGTCTTTATTATGCTGGAACACCAGCTCCAAAGAATCAAGTCCGCTTTCATTATTCATCTGTAACAAACGAATAGCATTAAAAAACACCTTTTGATCTGCTTCTTCCATCCCCAAAGTTAGCATATTCAGGTAAATGGCATCATTGGCATTAGCACTTGCGGGATACTTTATTATGTACTCATTCATCAGTGAATCGGCAATTTCAATTTCACCCCATAGCAGGGCTGTTAAAAAGTGTAGATAATCCCTGTTCTCATTAAGGGCAGGTTGATTGGTGGCTGCTATTATAGAAACTGCCCGGTTACGCTCTCCTGTCATTATTAACAGCCTGGCAATTTCCAGATCGATACTTTGTTTTTCCAGATTGTCACGCCCGAAGGTTTTGGCTTTTTCCAGCCAGGCTAAAGCACTATCTGCCGGTTCACCCAAGGCAAGGGAATTATCTGCCATAAGTTTGCGCAGCTTCATCCCCACCTGAGACCTAAGGCTAAGCGAGCGATCTTTCCACAGAGGAAGATTTATCGCCTCCCTCAAGATTGTTTCGGTTGAGGTAAAATCTGCCTGTAGAAAACGGATATTTGCCCTACGGTAAGCCAAATCTGCTGCCTTTAGCGAGTCTTTCTCAATTGTAGAAATATAATCATAAGCCTGATAAGCTACATTATCATTTCCGGAAGCAATCAATTCTTCTGCAAAGCGGTATAATTTAGGTAAATCCATTTTTTTGTATATCTGAAGGGCTTCCGAATATTTGGCTAAATAAACCAGGGAATTGGCATAAGCTTCCTGAACCGTAATATTGGGGTTTTTACCGGCAAATTCCTGCACCACTATTATCAATGTGGAATCCTCTTGAAGCATAGTTTTAAGCTGATTACTTACAAAGAACAGATTTACAGGATTTTTTTCCAAATGGCTTAGATATTCTTTTATCGATAGTTCAAACATACGGTTCAACATACTTGTATTAGCAATTTCCAGCCTGAATAGTTCTGGATTCGTTAGCTTTACTCTTGCCATTTGGTATAGTTCCAACACCTTGTCGTTGAACCCTTTGCGGGCAAAATAAGAAGCTATCTGACGATACTTATTCTCATCGTGGTTATTCGCATCCAAATAAGCCATGCTTTCCTGCCATGCATTATTCACTTCTGCCTTTAACACAAGTAATTGAATATGCTGTTCCTGCCACATTTGAGCCGGAATAATCCTTTGATTATCCAGTAGCAGCTTTTCCGCTTTATCAGTTTGAGACAGGCTAAAATAGAGATTAGTTAGCTGCAAAACAGTATTTAAATCATTGGGGAATTTTTGTAAAACCTGTAGATACAGTTGTTCAGCCTGGGTATATTGGCGTTGAGCCATTTGCGTATTTGCCTGTTGCAGCAGGATATCCTTTTCGTTATATTGCCCCAACAGCCCTGTTAACAGCACACAGGATAGCGCAAGTAGAAAGATCAATTTTAGCTTCACTTATTTTTTCTCCAGGCTTTCATTTAGGGTTTTCAGGTATTCCATGATAACCTGCTGATATTCTCGGGGATAAGATTTATAGCTATCCTCCAGCATGCTGTTTCTACGCAGGCTATTTAAATCTATAGTATTGGCAGAGGGACTATAGTTTTTATCTGTAGCTGTTTCACCTTTCCGTTTTTCGCTGAATTCTCGTTTATTTATGGAGCGCTGAGCATCCAGCATTTTAGATATTATTCGTTCCTGACGTTCCAACAAATCTGGAGATAACTGATTGTTCCTTAGCTGCCGTGAAATGCTTTCCATTTCCTCGGTAATTTGCTTTATTGCATTACCTTGTTTTTGTGCTTCAGGATTGTTTTGCAGGGTTCGTTTCAAGTTTTCTGCCAAGCGTTCCTGATCTGATGCCAGTTTTTGAATCTGTTGCTGCATGGAAGCATCCATTCTTCCACCGTTATTCTGCATCTGCATCATAAGCTGTTCGGTAAGCATACTCATCGCCATTTGTTCTTGTCCCATTTGCTCCAACATCTGCATCAGAGATTGCATACCACCACCTCCTCCACCTCCGGAAGAGGAATTTTGCAATGCTTGCATCAGATCATAAACCATCAGGTTTATCCCTTTTTGGATGTTGGTTAAACCCTGGGGTATCTGATAGGTTTGCATCTCGCTGATATAGCCAAACATATCACGGTAACTTTGATTCGTATCGGTTAAATCTATAAAGAATTTCGGTGGGATTATCATCAGAACCTGTGTTTCGCTAAACAGTTTATTCAATACTATCTGTATTCCCTCGGAATGAGCTATCAAATCCTGTACTATCTGGTAAGGATCATTTTTGAAACGTGCTGCAGTGCTTTCGTGCTTTTTAGAAAAGATCAACAATTCTCTTAAGGCTGTTTGAATCGCTTGGATAGTTTTTTGTTGATTTCCCGAACTCATGGAATTTTTCATTTTAGATAGTTTCAGCGAGAATCTACGCATCTTTTCCATAGCTTCTGCTTGAGAACTTTGGGATTGACTTCTCTGGTTTTGTTCCAAAGCTTTCTGGCTGTTTTGCATGTCCTTTTTCAGATCACTTTGTTTCATATCTTGCTGCAATTCGCTTAGCTGTTTGGAAGCTTCCTGGTCTTTGGGGCTGGTAAGCATATCGTCAATTTTATCCAATTCCTCTTGCAATTTTTCCAGGCTTTCCTCTATCTGTTTCTGATTTGCTGCCAATTCCTTGTTATCTTGAGCTTTATCCATGGTTTTATCATTCAAAGATTTTTGCATCTTTTCCATTTCTTCAGACATCTGCAAGGCTTTTTGCACTGCTTGTTCTTTTTTGATACTTTCCAGTAGCTCCAGGGTTTGTTCTATCTTTTTGGCAAAATCCTCCATCGAAAATTTGAAGTTTTCCATCGCTTTTTTCAGGTCTTCCGGCTTGATGTTTTTTAGCGTATCCTCAAATTTCTTCATGGCTTCCTGCATTTGCTCGTTACTAATCTCTTGCATCAGCTCTTGTATCTTCATCATTTTCTGCATAGTTTCGGGAGATAGGGTTTCATTTGCCTGCATTTTCTCGATCAGATTCTGATAGTTTTCTGCCACATCGTTTACCTGTTCACTAAGCTTTTCCTGCTCTGCAAGCATTTTCTCCAGTTGCTTTTTATCTTCCCATTTGGGGGTATCTTCCTTTAGCAATTCGCGCCGTTTATCTTCAAATTCTTTCTGCAGGTCTTTAGATTTTTCCAAGGCAGATTCCAATTCACTCCGTTTCTTTTTTTCCTCGTTTTCTATCACTTTGTAAATTTCTTCTATAGAGGGGAAACGAGCTTTAAACTTTGTGCTTTCTGCTTTCTGTTGTTCGGGCGAGTTATCGTATATTTCTGCCCAATAGGTAACCACATCACCTGGGAACAGATCGGCAGTTTTTAAATCTAATAGGTATTCTGTTGCATACATTTTGTTGGGGATAATGCTCTGAACCGAAAGTGTGTTGATTGCACCGTTTTGAATCTGATACTTTAAACTGCAATTTCGCAAGCCAAAATCATCATCAGCATTAATGATTAGCGGTAGTAGCAGATTCTGGTTCAAATACACGTCTTCCCCGGGAAAGCTAAACTTTATCTGGGGAGGATTGTCGTCAATAATCCTTATAGTCTTTTCTTCGGGACGGCTTTTTCTGCCCAAGGCC
>JAQVMI010000171.1 GCA_028703735.1 Candidatus Cloacimonadota bacterium
TCCCATGGTAATATTCCCAGAAGGAACCCGTAGCAGAAGCGATAATATGGGAGAATTTCATCTTGGGAGTTTGAAGCTGCCATCTATGGCAAATGCTACAATTGTACCCTTGGTTATCAAGGGCAGTTGGCGTATTTTCGAGATAGATAAAAAGATTCATAAAACCACTTTATCCATGCGTATTCTTTCGCCCATTTTGCCGGATGATCTACTTTACAAAGATAAACATGCACTATCAATACATTTGCATGACTTAATTTCAGAAAATTTAATATCAATGTAAGGAGCTTCATTGAAGTTTATCGGATTTATTCTGCTGTTTTTGGCGATATTACCTATTTTTGCCCAAACCAAGGTTTCTTATGGGGCAAAGATTGGGTTTAATCTGGCTCAACATTACGGAACTAAGGATCAGCAGCAGGATTATACAGTAAAAACAAGTTTTCGGTCTGGAATTTCCACTGGGGCTTATCTGGATTTGCATATACTGCCTAATTTCAGCTTGGGATACGAGCTTTTGTACAGCATGAAGGGCTCTCATGAAACCATTATCATTAAACGAATGGAAATTGACGGTATCATGGAAGACCTGCCCAAACCAGCAGAAATGAAAGTGAAATATTATCTGGACTATCTGGAGGTGCCTATCTTGCTGAAGGTAAATGTTTTGGATAATAACAGAATTGCTCTAAGCGCTGTTACTGGAACAGCCATGTCGCTGAAGGTGAAAGGGTATCATGAGTTAAGCGGTATTGTCTATTTTCCGGATGGTGAAGAATTCTCTATAATCAGTATAAACGAAGATAGCAAGCTACAGAATGTTAATATGTTCGATTATAGCTTCATTTATGGAGGAGTCCTGGAGTATAAATCCAGAATTCCAATTTTGTTTGAATACCGGTTTACTTTGGGGTGGGATTATTTGAGCCTGCCAACCTATCAGTTTTTTGAACCAGTTCAATTAAGAAACCAGACCTATTCTTTGCTGATTGGGACAAGGTTCTAAGAACTTGATGTCTGGTATAAAATATTAAACGGGAGATAGAACATTTCCGTAACTATCAAAACACAAGGAGTGTAACAATGAGACTGACTGAAAAGATTCTACTATTAGCCTGTTTAACTGTTTTTAGCAGCCAAGTATATGCCATGCTTCCTCTTAGCAATATTTATTCTAATGGGATGCATTCAGATAACCATACTGATGTATTAGTGTGGAGTAATCCTGGAGAGTCAATTCTGTATGATGCTCCGGGAGGTTTGGCACAACAACCCATGGAGGTGCTGTGGGACGATCTCTCATGGCAAACATCATCTGTGGTTTTATCCCCCAATGCCTATATAGGTTTTCGGAACGAATCAAATGGCTTAAGCATAAACCCCGTGTATTGGAATTCCACTACTGAGCCTAATTTGCAATTCTATACTCCTCTGGAAACTGATCCTATTGGGGATCACTTGTTTGGAAGTGCCTGGCTGGATATAACCCAAACCAAGGTAACTTTTTCTAATGAAAGGATATACTTCGCCATTCAGAATAATCATACGTCGTTTCCGGTAAGTTCGGGATTAACCTTCTTTGCCTATATGCCAGTGTTGGTAAATCCGGCTGCATCTCCAGAGGATGATCCCCTTGTCTTTGGCTTGATGTACACCGTTGAACTAAGCGGAGTTATCTCTCCCGGGCTGTACAAAATATCAGGTACTGGTGTTAATGATTTAGAGCAGATTGGTGAGATTCAACACAGTATCTTGGATAACACCTTAATACTATCCTGTGCATTATCAGATCTTTATGCGGATTCAGATTTCATGGCATGGTTCAATCCAGATTATCCCCAAATCGCTACCACTACCACCACCAGCAAGATCACCCTTACAGGTGGAAGCCAGCAAGCAGATATTACCGTAGGGGCAGATTTACTACTTATCCCCCAATTAGTTAATATCGCCAATGTAAATGCTCCCTTGCTTTCTGATGCGGCTTACAGTGTAGAGCAAGGCATGCCGGATTATTTATCTGCTTCCATTCAGTATTCAGATGCCGATAACAACTTCCCTATGATAGCCAGCCTTAGTATCGATGGGGGAGAGGAGCATCCCTTAATTCCCTATTTGCAAACGTATCCCGATTTTACACTTGGGGTGCTATATTCTGTTTATGATGTCCCTATAGCAGAGAATTGGCAACAGCTCACCTATCGCTTTTCTGATGGAGAAGGCTTTGTTTATCGTACCATAGATAACGGATCAGCTATACAGGATAATGTTCAAGCACCCATGCCAAAGCTGCAATTGTACCCAAATCCTGTGCAAAACATGCTTAATCTGAAAAACAATACTGACGATGAAGCAATTGTGGAAATCTATAATGTGCGTGGTCAAGCAGTTGCCTCTTACACTCTACCTAAGGGCAAGGAAGCTGTACAGTTATATCTAAAAGAATTTGCTACTGGTATTTACTGGGTACGCATACAGGGGCGTAAATCAAGACCAGTGCGGTTTGTTAAGCTATAGGGAAAGAGATCGGTTGTTCATCCTCTCCAGGGTAGCATATAGTCCTTAATCTCTTCATTGTAATAGCGGTCTGTCATGGTGGCTATAAAATCCCGAACCTGTTCTGCAGGTGAAAAGCTTTCCAGATATTCCGGGCGTTTATGATCCAGAAAGTGTTTGAAAACTTTGGAGCTCTTGTTGTTTTCCTTGATATCCGTCATGTATTTATCGAACATAATATGCATAGTTCGGTAAATAATGGAATTGGATTTTTTTACATTCTCATCTGTGTAGATCCGTTTGTAGTTAAACTTCTTCAGTTCCAGTAGTTGCTCCGAAGTTTCAGAATCGAAAGCTATCCAATCTTGCTCGTAACTATTGGTTATCACACTCTTTATCAGGGTTTCGATAATCTGACTGTTTGTATTCCCCAGATAAGCTACCTGTTCAGGGGGGAGTTCATTGCGGGATAAAATGTTATAACGGATGGCATCTTCGATATCCTGACCAATATAGGCGATGGTATCGGTTATTCTAACCACACAGCCTTCCAGGGTTGCGGGCATCCATTGAGCGTTTTTGCCAGATTTTTTTTCCGCGATGAAGCTGCTAATATCTGCTTCTGATTTGTCTGTTTGTGGCTTAAGCTGCGTGTTATGAACTTCACCATCATGCGAGATAATACCATCCCGAACCTGAAAAGTAAGATTCAAACCCCTGCCTTTTCGGGATATATAATCCACAATATGCAGGCTCTCTATATTATGATGAAAATGCCCAATTCCATTAGCAGAACAACATTCAGACAGAGCTTTTTCGCCATCGTGACCAAAAGGGCAATGTCCCAGATCGTGCCCTAAGGCAATGGCTTCGATCATTTCGGTATTAAGCCCCAAGTATTTTCCTATGGTGCGGGAGATTTGGGATACATAAGCAATATGCAGGTTTCTATTAGTCATTTCTTCATCTATAAGATTAGTGAACGAAAACACTTGTGTCTTCCCATGATATCTGCGGTAAGCCCCACTATAAAGAATCCTATCTCTATCCACCGCAAATTGAGAACGCATCACATCAGTATCTTCAGGTCTGTTTCGCCAGGAATTCACATCGTGAAAAGCACGGGCTCCCAGAACGCACTCGTGTTTAGCCTTTATCTCTGTGAAAATTTTATGCAATTTGTCGTTCATAATATTCTCCTTTGTTTGTTATAGATAATATAGGCAGTCTTTATGAAGGAGCAATAGTTTTTTTTGCTGGCATCACACTATATTACCCTAAACAAAGCCATTGTTCATTGTGTAAATATATCCACAAAGCACGAGATATACATATAAGTGAATAGATTAAGATTTATTAACGTGCAGGCATGAAAAGTTTTGCATATCGCAAAGTTAACCTCTGTAATAGATTACAAATCGCTACGAAATATTATTTGCCTAATGTAGAAATTATTCCACGATTTGGCTGAAATAGCTTCGTTTTGTTTAAACAATCTCTTGTCAAATTTACCAAGCTTTTTGGAATGTCCTCAGTATTTATCGTTAAGGTGGAAATATATCATGACTTACAGATTATTCGACGGACAGATAGTTGATCTTGACAGGATCGAGAGTATTTCTACTGTAAGGGATTTGGGGCGTGATCCAAGGTCTATCGATCGTAGCCAGATTGGTTTTACCATTCAGCTAAGCAATCGGGAGATCATTGACGTTGTAGAATTTTATCACTTTTGCGATTGGGCGCAAGTGAGCATCAAACTTAAAAAAGTTCGTGAAGACATTGTTCATCAATGGCTTGATCACAGGGAGCAGGCAAGTCTCGGGCAGACTTCCTCAAGTTAAATATAATTATCGGCTAATCTACATTATTCCAATTTGTGTTTATTGAGTTGATAGAGCATCTATGTTGGAAACTGAGTTTGTTAATTTTTGGGTTTAATTATTGATGATTTGCTTGACATGGATAATATCACATAAATTATTGCTTCAAATGTAACAACAAGGTGGAAGAAGTGAATTATATATTGCCTGATGGCAGGATCATAGATACTTCAAGAATTGAAAGTATTTCGTCAGTTAGGGACTTGGGACGTGATACTAAAACTATTGACCGAAATCGAATGGGTTTTACTATTCACCTTAGTAACAGAGAAATAGTAGATATTAGAGAATACTACCAGTATTCTGATTGGGCACTGGTTAAAACCAGGATGAACAGGTTACATGCTGATCTACGGCAGAAGTGGCAGGAAGAGGACAATAAGTAGTAATATTTGTGCTGGAGTGCTGGAGTATTGGAGTATTGGAGTAATGGGGTGCTGGAGTGTTAGAGTGATGGGGTGCTGGAGCATGGTCAATTATGATTCTTCCTTAACAAAAATCCTTTAATCCTCTTAATCCTGAAATCCTTGTAGAATTAAGGCTCTCTTTCAAACTAAGTGGGTATCTTTTGTCTTTCCGGACTTGATCCGGAATCCAGTTTTTTACAAACCAAATCGTGTTATTGCTGTAATATATTGGTTAACAACATGTTATCACTGG
>JAQVMI010000003.1 GCA_028703735.1 Candidatus Cloacimonadota bacterium
ATCTGGCAAATGGCAATTACAGCTTTGTAGTAAAGGCGTGGTATTCAGCCCTTGAATCAATTGCCTCCAATACTGCTACTGCTGAAGTTATTGTAGCCTATGCTCCCCAAAACCTTAGCGCAGTTGTCGATGGTAATACAGTTACTTTAACCTGGATTGCCCCCACGGATGTTTATGGATTGCAAAGCTATTCCATTTACAGGCAGAATGTTGTGGTAGGGAGCAGCAGTCAACCTCAATTCACAGACCTCAATATTCCCAATGGGGTTCACAACTACTATGTAGTCGCAATATATAGCAGTGGTAGCTCTTCCCCATCGAATACCACTCAGGCAAGTGTTGGAATGGCATATCCTCCCCAATCTGCTTCTGTTTCGGTAAACATGAACAATGTATTGGTACAATGGACACCTCCGGCAGATTTAGGCAACTTTACCCAATATCATGTATTCAGAGGTGTAACTCTGATAGCACAAACAACCGCTCTTACCTACACTGATACAAATCTTGCCAATTCGGATTATACCTATTTTGTTTCTGCCATGTATGGCACTAACGATTTCTCCAACCAGGTTAGTGCTGGAGTAGCACATGTAGAAAGCCATTACCCACCCACAAACACAGCTACTTATATCTCCGGCTCTACTGCTCAAATATCGTGGAATCCTCCTTCCGATACAGGTTTTCTGCTAAGCTATAACCTTTATCGTAATGATACCTTAGTAGCTTCTTCACAAACCACTAATTACACCGATAACAATCTGCCAAATGGAGACTATCAATATAAGGTAAGTTCTGTATATTTAAATGGAGAATCAGTTCCAGGTGTTTCTGCATCTGCCAGTGTGCTGGTTCCCTATCCCCCACAGAACATCCTGATCAGTGTAACTGGAAATTCAGTATTGTTAACCTGGAATCCTCCCACAGATCCTTTTGGATTGGCTCAATATCGGCTTTTCCGAGATGGTATGATGTTAGGATCTACAGAATTACTACAATACACCGATTTAAACCTACCAAATGGAACCTATAATTATACTGTATCTGCATACTATAGTAATGGTATGAGTGCCTCCGAAGACCCAATTAGTGTAGATGTCCTATCTGCCTATCCACCTCAGAACTTTAGTGCTACTGTGGAGTTTAGCTCTGCCATTCTTTCCTGGAATGCCCCGGAAGATACTTATGGACTAACTTCGTATCATGTTTATCGGAATGACGTGATGATAACAGAAACTACCTCCACCACTTGGACTGATGGCGACTTGGTAAACGCTACTTATGAATATAAAGTTAGTGCGATCTACGAATCTGTGGAATCAGATTTTACCGACACCATTGAAGTATCAATCCTTGTTGCTCACGCTGTGCCATGGGTAACAGCAGCAGAGGTTAATGGAATTTGCAATGTGAACTGGGACGAACCTCTAAATGGCTCCATCCCCAGCTATTACAAGATTTGGTTCATGTTAGACGGAATGCAGTCAACTCCAGATCAATGGATACATGTAGCTGATGTCACTGATGCATTATCGTATGATGATTCTGTTCTGGGAGGCTACGAGGAAGGGAAATTCCTTTGGGCTGTTGTGGCTGTTTATGGCACTACATTATCCCAGGCTGTGCTTAGCAACATAGTTGAAGTTGATGCCCTTATTCCTCCACCACCTACTTATACTAAGCTTGTGGGCAATTACCCCAATCCTTTCAATCCCAGTACTCGTATTGCCTTCGATCTAAAAGCTCCGGAAACTGTGAAGATTAGCATTTTCAATTCACGCGGACAAATAGTGAAGAAACTGGTGGAAAACGCTTATTATGTTGCCGGTTCATATAGTGTGCTTTGGGATGGTAAGAATGATGACGGAAAAACCGTTAGCTCCGGTGTGTACTATTGTAAGTTCAAAGCAGGCAACTACGAGAAGTTCTCCAAGATGGTGCTAGTTAAATAGTGCCAAATACAGTAGGTTTTCTGTCCTACGTTAGTTGCTTTGTGACGAAAATGGAGAATATTGTGAAGTCCATTTTTTAGCACAGAGAAAAACTTCTGTAGAGCAGAGTTTCTTTTAACAAAAAGTGAAAGAGGCATGATGGATATGAAACATCTGTCTCTTTTCTCTTTTACTCTTTGTAATAATAAGACTCTTTTTCACAACGAGTGATGTGTTTTATGGTGAAAATGGAGAATATTGTGAAGCTCTTTTTTTACAAAGAGTGAAAGAGAAAAGAGGAATCTTGAAGAGCGAATTGTATTTGGCGAAAATGGAGAGTTGTTTGAAGCTCTTTTTTTTAACACAGAGAAAAGCAGAGAAAAGCAGAGTTTTTTAACAAAGAGTAAAAGAGCAAAAGAGGCATGATGGATATGAAACACATCTTTCTCTTTTCTCTTTTCTCTTTTCTCTTTTACTCTTTGTAATAATAAGACTCTTTTTCACAACGAGTGATGTGTTTTATGGTGAAAATGGAGAATATTGTGAAGCTCTTTTTTTTATAACAAAGAGTAAAAGAGAAAAGAGGAATCTTGAAGTGTGAATTGTATGTGGCGAAAATGGAGAGTTGTTTGAGGCTCTTTTTTTTAACAAAGAGTAAAAGAGCAAAAGAGGCATGATGGATAAGAAACACATCTTTCTCTTTTCTCTTTTCTCTTTTCTCTTTTACTCTTTGTAATGATAAGACTCTTTTTCACAACGAGTGATGTGTTTTATGGTGAAAATGGAGAATTTTGTGAAGCTCTATTTTTTAACACAGAGAAAAAGCAAAGAAAAGCAGAGAAAAGCAGAGGTCTAATTAAACAAACAGTAAAAAATGAGGATGTTAAGACAAATAGCATAAGTAGCATGATGGAAATGAAATGCAGAACACCCAATGAATTCTCTCTTTTACTCTTTTTCTCTTTTACTCTTTGTAAAAATATAGTCTCATTTTCAATATGAATAGTTAATCGCCAATTTTCATTCTCATTTATCTTTATAGTAGGGTTTTCAGCGGTATCTTGACCCATCTAATAAAACATTTCGCTTGACGAATGCGGGCTCATCAGACTTTTGGATCGAAACTCTTAAAATAAATGTAATAATAACGAAATAGGGAGCATAAGCCGATGAAAAAGTTTTCCTGGCGTGGTCTTTCAATAGTCATATTTATATGCGTAACAGCATTTTATTTGGCTCCATTGGCAATACCAAATCTACCGGAATGGTGGGCAAAAAACAAACTGAAGCTTGGTCTTGACTTACGTGGTGGAATGCAAATTCTACTGGAAGTGGATACTTCAGAGCTTTCCGTAGCCGATGCCCGTGGCGCAGTTGACCAAAACATCAAGATCATTCGTGAACGTATCGATCAGTTCGGTGTAGCCGAACCCTCCATTCAAAAACTTGGTGATAAGCGTATTATGGTTCAATTACCTGGTGTTTCAAATTTTGAAGCAGCCGAAAAACTTATCAAACAAACCGCTATGCTGGAATTTAAGCTGGTTACTCCTCCTGAAGACAGCAAACGCGTGTTGGATCAAATTGATTTGAACATTACAAACAATCTATCCTTCTTCCCTGCTCTTGCCGAGCTTGATAAGAAGGACAAAGTTATCCTGGGTAGAGACAGCTTGAAAGCAGATAGCGTAGCTACCGGAACTGGTATATTCAGTTCATTGGTACGCCCCGGAGAAGTTGATTTTGAAATTCAGTATAGTGACGTGCGTCTGGTTCAGGAGCTACTTGCGGACTCCATGTTCTTGCAGGCTGTTCCTATGGGTTATCAGGTTGCTTTGGAAAAAGCAGATGCTGAAACTGCACGTTCAGACCGCAACTTATTAGTACTTTCTACTGCAGTCGAGCTTTCGGGTTCAGATTTGGCAAAAGCAAAAGTGGAATATGGTTCTGCCACTTCCACAGATCCTCGAATTGCCAATAAACCTTATGTATCCATAGAAATGAAACGTGAAGGTGCCCGCAAGTTCGAGCGTGTTACTGCCGATAACGTGGGTAAACGTTTAGCTATCGTTTTGGACGGAGTGGTGTATTCTGCCCCAAATATCCAAGAGCGTATTGCAGGTGGAAGAGCTCAAATTACCGGAAAATTCACCTCAACCGAAGCTAACGAGCTTTCCATTGTGCTAAACACAGGTAATCTTGTAGCGCCCATTAAGCCTATTTCCACCTCCATTATTGGTGCAACTCTTGGAAGCGATAGCATTCAAAGCGGTAGCATGGCTGGAGTGATTGGTTTAGTTGCTGTAGTAGTTTTCATGTTATTCTATTACAAATTAGCAGGTTTTATCGCAGATTTTGTCCTTGTATTCAACATTGGCTTTATCCTGGCAATATTAACCGCTTTTGGCGCAACCTTAACCCTTCCCGGTATTGCAGGTATAATCCTGACAATTGGTATGGCTGTGGATGCTAATGTGCTTATTTACGAACGCATACGCGAAGAGCTGGATTCTGGCAAAACACCCCGCAGTGCTGTGGATGCCGGATACAAGCGTGCAGTGGTTACCGTATGGGATGCCAATCTTACCACCCTGATCGCTGCTGCTGTGCTATACTATTTTGGTAGTGGTCCCATTCGTGGATTTGCAGTAACCCTTGCCATCGGTATTGTTGGTTCCATGTTCTGCGCAATAGTGTTTGTTCGCTCTATCCTGGAAACATTTGTAATTACAGCTACCAGCAAGAAGCTGAGTATTTAAGAGGAGAGAAAGATGAGAATATTCCAAAATACAAATATCCCCTTTGTGGGAATCCGCTATTATGCCTATGCTCTTTCCGCAATCCTCTTACTTGCAGGTATTGTTGGGTTAGCCGTTAATGGTTTAAATTGGAGCATAGATTTTACCAGCGGTGTTGCCGCAAAAGTAAATCTAAAACCCGTAGAAGCATCTGTTCCGCCCTTAAAAATCGACAAGCTTCGCTCAATCCTTAAAAGCAATGGATTCCCGGAAGCAGAAATTCAATTTGTGGGTGATGAAGAAAATGCATCTTTCATGATTAAAATTAAGAGCAAAACCAGTTCCAGTGACGTTTCTTCCGATACCAAGGGTCAGATTCTTGATATCATTCAGGCAAATCTACCTGAATACGTAAAGGGAAAAGATATCTCCCGTGATGTTATCGAAGAAATTTACGAAGTGGGACCCAAAGTTGGTGGAGAGCTTCGCACCGCAGCAAAATTAGCTGTTTTCGTTTCTCTGATACTGATGATTGTTTACATCTGGTTCCGGTTCGAGCTCACCTTTGGATTGATGGCTATCCTGGCTTTGTTCCACGATGTGTTTATCATTTTGGGAATCTTTGCTATTACCGGTAAAGAGATTACGGTTCAGATTATAGCTGCCCTGCTTACCATTGTGGGTTACAGCATAAACGATACCATAGTGATTTTCGATAGAATACGTGAAGACCTGAAAATTCATCGCAAAGAACCCATTCCCGAGGTATTCAATCGTTCCATAAACCAAACCCTTTCCCGCACAACTATTACAGCGGGAACCACCCTATTCACTGCTCTGGCTTTGTATTTCTTTGGTGGAAGCGTTTTGCATGATTTTGCCTTTGCCATGTGCCTGGGGATATTCTTCGGAACATATTCCTCTGTCTTTGTGGCAAGTAACCTTGTGATAGATATAAATTCCATAACTCACAAAGAAAAGAAGACCTTGCAGCACCTTACAAAAAGAAAATAACTATACTCTTATAGTATAACTCAATCAAAGCCATTCGGGTTCCGGATGGCTTTTTTTTATGGCTCTCTTTTATAACGAGTGGATAACTTTTGTCATTCATGACTCTGTAACATCAGCTTACCGAAGCTGAACTAACCATGTAGAACGCTATTAAGTTTCGTAGCATCGGAATGCTACGCTACGAGGTGGCACTGTTATATATGGCTCTCTTTCATAAAGAATGGGGTGTGAAAGAGCGCAACTTCTATGTCCAGTTTTCGCTTGGCTCTTGCTTCAATTACGGAATCAATAAGGAATCAATAAGGACTTCATCCTTAATGATTCCTTATTGATTCCGCAATTGAAGCGGGGCGGAGATATGTTGACACAACAAATAAAGCACAGAAAATGAAACGAAAGAGGAATGTTTTTATCCTCAATCGGAATGTTCAACACCTATATTGTATTCGAAACCAGCAAAAACTTTCTGCCTTTTTATAGTGTAAGAAAGCTAAATTACACGATATTGTTTGCAACAACCTGATATGCTAATTCTGATGCAGTTAACTTGGTTGAATTGGAACGCTTCTTGCATTATTGTGGATTCAACGGTTTATGCATTGGTAGAAGCCGTTTAAATAATCGGAAGATACCGGGAGGATCTTGATGCCTAAAAGGATTTGGATATACATACTGCTCTTGTCGATTGCTGGTTTAAGCTCTTGTGCAAAGCGCAATACAGCCTACCAGGAAGATGAACGTCTTACCTTGGAAAGACAACTCCCCATAGTGGGAAACCCTCTGGACATTCAAACTGACGATAACTACATATATGTGGCTCAAGATCAGGGTGGAATTTCAAAATTTAGCCGAAGTGATTACACTCATACCTGGATTACAAAACTGAATGCTTTGGATGGCTCTCAAACTCAAATGGGTAAAATAAAGAAATTGGCAATAGTTCCTGAATTTAACAGGATGTTTTATGTAGAGACTAATGCTACTGATAGAATTGTAATTGCCGATACCAGCGATCAAGATACACTGGTTTACATTTTCGAGTTAATTGGTGGAACAGTAAGCATTAAGGATCTTGATGCTGTTAGCATAGCCAACCCTCCCGATTTTTTCAAAATGATGGTGGGTTACTGCTCTGGTGCAGCCTTTAAATACGATAGATACGATGGAGAAGTGCTAACCCTGAACGCATATTCGGTAGATTTACCTGCCACTGCTTCCGGTTATACCATGAATAGCACCCATATATTTTTAACCGCAGAACAGAGGGGCTTATTTATTTATGATCGCAGCAACCAGAGCTATGTGGGCGAAATTGCCTTACCAGGCTGGGCACAAAAGGTGAAGGTTAGCGGTAATCTTGCCTTTGTGGTTACTCGCCAGGGTGGGTTTAATATTGTAAACATAGCAAATCCTGCTTCGCCAACTCTTTTAGCAAGCTATACAACAGCAGGATATGCTTCGATGCTGGATGTTTCGGGTAATTTAGTAGCAGTTAGCTCTGATAGCGGTGGATTGTATCTATTTGATGTTTCTGATCCTACCAGCCCTACTTTGGTTCAAAGGCTTACTTCCTGTGGCTATGTTAACACAGCTAAATTTATCGACAACAAACTCTATGTTGCCAGCCGGGATCAAGGTATCCTGATATACGCAATTAACTAATTCATAAGTAATAACATGCTAAGCATAGCTTAACTTTTATATAAGGATTGGAGCGGTAGTCTTCTGTTTGTGCCAGTTATACCGGATTTGAAGATCACCAGAACATAAAGAAAGAAAATGGTTCGCCCTTAGACGACCACAAATACAGGGACTAAAAGAATGAAATTACAATGTGTCGTATTAATCATGCTGATGTGTGTGTTCAGCATGTTGTTCTCGGAGACTCTTTCGATGGACTCCCCCATAAAATTGGTATCTCAACAATCAGGACGTATCCAATTGAGATTAGATACTCCTAAATTGGAACTTGAGCGTTTTAACAACAGCAATTATCAATCTTTAAAAATGGAAGGGTCAAACCCCATGGCAGAAGCAGGATTGCCAGAGCTTCCCATGTTTACCACCTGGGTTGCCATTCCTGCTACAGGTGATTTCAGTATAAGGGTTGACAGTGGCAACTACAAAGTTAAAAACAATGTGCTGCCAAAGCCCGTCTTTACTTCTGAAGATCAGGAGAGGCTTCTTGAAAATAATGCTGCTGCATACAATAGCAGTTCTCTGTATCCATCCACAAATTTTGCACATAGTTCTGCTCAGATCATCAGAGATTTTAGAGTGGTTCAAATTAGCCTTTTCCCTGTTCAATTCGATGGTGCCACTCAGTCTTTAAGAATTTGTGACAACATGTCTGTAGAGATTTTGATGAATACCTCAACAGGTGATAATGAATTGCCATCCTTTAGCGGTTACTCACCTGCCTTCACGGAATTGTATGAATCTATGATCTGCAATTTCGATAGTTACAGAGACCCTCTTATGGCTCCTGCAAGTCCCCGCATTCTGATAATTTATGGAAACAATCCAGACGCCATTTTTATCTCTAAGTTAAACGAATTCACTACCTGGAAACGTCAAAAAGGGTTTGAAGTGAATTTAGCAAGCACTGCCGTTGCCGGCAATTCCACTACTAATATCAAGTCATATATTCAGGCTCAGTATAACAATATTAATACCCGTCCTGATTTTATCATCCTTTTGGGTGATGCTGATGGTAACTATTCCATTCCAGCATTTGTAGAGAACCTCTCAGGATACGGTGGCGAAGGAGATTATCCCTATACCCATTTATCCGGATCAGATCTTCTGGGTGATGCCTTCATTGGCAGAATATCGGTAAGCAATGTAAGCCAACTTGACGTAATGCTATCCAAAATTTACGCTTATGAAAAAAACATAAATATAAGCGGAACTTCGGCTTCCTGGCTTAACCGCATGCTTCTGATAGGTGATCCCTCCAGCAGCGGAGTCTCCACGAAGTATGTAAATATGTTTATCAAAGAAATGGCAAAGACATATAATCCGGATTACAGCTTCATAGAAAACTATGAAGGTGGTTTTTCTTCAACAATCAACAGCGGGATAAACCAAGGTGTAGGTTTCTATAATTACAGAGGCTATTATAACATGAGTGGTTGGACTCCTTCATCAAGCTTAGTAAATGGGACAAAACTTTCTCATGCAACTATCCTTACTTGTGCAACCGGAGATTATTACAATGACACATCCACTACAGAAGCATTGGTTCGTTTAGGGACATCTGCTTCACCTGCCGGTTCGGTTACCGCCATAGGAATGGCAACCACTGGAACGCACACCATGTTTAACAATACCTTGGTTGCCGGTATATATGATGGGATATTCACTCATCGAATGCGCACAATGGGTGAAGCTTTGCTGAATGGTAGATTGTATATTAAACAGATATATGGTGCTACTCATGATGCTCAATCCGGTTGGTTTGCACATTGGTGTAATCTGATTGGAGATCCAACTGTGGAAGTGTGGACAGGGATTCCAAAACAATTGACCCTAACAGCTCCGAATACTGTAGCCATTGGCACCAGCTTGCTGGATTGTTCGGTGATGGATTCTGAAGGTAACCCCTTGCCTTCCATCACGGTAACGGCTTTTAGCAATTCTCTGCAATCTGTAATAGCCAAAGGTTTTACAGATGAATTTGGTAATGTAAGCCTGATGGTCACAGGCGGTTTGCAAAATGACATAGTTATTACAGCTTCGGCTCATAATCATAAACCGGTACAACAACCTGTAAGCGTTGATGGAAACGGTTCTATTGTTTTCGTAGATAAAGAGATCGTAGATGATGGAACCTCTGGAAGTAGCGGAAATGGAGATGGATTTGCCAATGCAGGCGAAACTATTGCAGTAAAAATGGAGATTAAGAATACTACGGCTAATAGTGTTACCGGTCTTTCTGCCACAATAAGCACTAACGACCCATACATAAGCATAATCTCTGCTCAAAGCACATTTTCTGCTGTAGCCTCTTCCGCAACTGCAATTAGCGAATCTTACTTCACATTTAGTATCAATACTAACCTACCCCCCAATCATGATATCAGATTGGAAGTCCAGTTAGTAGATGGCAACCAAATCAATTACCCGCTTACTTTCCATGTAAGCTCGTATAATGCCAAATTGTTAGTGAATAATCACACAATTACAGGTGGTGGTAACAGTATTCTCGATCCCGCTGAAGAGGGTTTCTTGCAGGTAGCAATCAAGAATAATTCTGTGTTTGGGATTGAGGATGTATATGCTGAATTAAGATCATTAAATGATCTTCTGGTAGTGAATGATTCCACCTCTTTTATTGGTAGTATTCCAGCCGGGATGATCACTACAAGTGTAGATGGTTTCGAGGTTTTTGCCCGGGCACTGATAATCCCGGGAATGCAGATGCCAATGCGGTTACGCTTGTTCAATGACAGTGGTTTCGAGCAGTTTGCAGAGTTTAACATCCCCATAGGTCAGGTTAGCATGAATACACCTTTGGGACCCGATGCCTATGGATATTTTATCTATGATATTACTGATACCGCTTATACAGATTGCCCTACTTATGATTGGGTGGAAATAAACCCGTCTCAGGGAGGTTCTGGAACTTTAATCAGCGGATTTAACGATACTGGTGATGAATATGGAGATGAGGGTGATCAAAATGGTTCTGTAACTTTGAAAGTGCTTGATCTACCCTTCTCCTTCCCCTTCTACGGTATTACTTATAACCAGATTACTGTATGCGTAAATGGATTTATCGCCATGGGTGTTACCGGAAACGGAGAATTTAGAAACTACCGTCTACCAGGTGGATATGGTCCTTCACCGATGATTGCAGCTTTTTGGGATGATTTAATTCTTATTGCGGACGCTGGAATATATAAATACTATAATGCCAGTAACCATACCTATATAATTCAGTATCATAAGCTTAGAAATGGTTACAATCGCACCAGTGTGGAAACTTTCCAGGTAATATTCTACGATCCCATCTTCTACCCCACCTCCTTAGGTGATGGTATGATCAAGATTCAATATAAAGATTTCAACAATGTGGATGTTGGTGGTAGTGGTGGTTACTCACCTTTGCATGGTAATTTCTCTACAATAGGTATTAAAGACCATACCAATACCGTTGGTTTGGAATACTCTTATAATAACCAGTACCCCTATGCTGCAGCACCTCTGGCAAATGGAAAAGCCTTACTGATAACCACAGCTCCCGTTTTACACGAAAACGCCTTTTTAGTAATTGATAATATGATAGTTAGTGATCCAAACAATAACGGTGTGGCTGAGCCGGGAGAAACCCTTGATATTGGCATTAAACTGATCAATATTGGCTTGGATACAGCTACCGAAGTTCATCTAACTGCTTCTACTTCCAGCACATATGCAACGCTTGTTTCTTCAAGCAGCAACTATGCGAATATTGCAGGAGATTCTTATGCGGTAAACCAAACTCCCTTGCAGTTGCAAATAGATTTGGATTGTCCTAATGGAGCTGTAATTCCGCTGAATTGTATAGTAACCATAGCTGGAAACAGTTGGCAATACCCCTTGAATATCACAGTTTACAAACCCGCTATCGAAATTAGCGGTGTTTATGTAAATGATTCAGCTGCCAATGGTAATGGTCTTATTGATGCTGGTGAAACCGTTCTGTTGATTGTTAATTTTAACAATAGCAGCACTCTGGAAGCCAAAAACATCACCAGCAATATAAATTGTATGTCCGAGTTTGTTACCATCAGTAATCCCTCCATTCTGATACCTGGCATTCCCTCTGGAAGCACCTGTCAGGCTGTATATCAGATAACTGTTTCACCAGAGGTGGTGGTTGGTAATTATCTCACTTTCTATTTAACTTATCTGGGAGATCTAATTGATCCACAAAATGAGCAGATTGTTGCAAGCGTAGGCACCACAGGAATGAATGAAGATTTTGAAACAGACAATGGCAACTTCATTGCAAGCCCAACATACAATGGATGGGAATGGGGTACTTCTACAGTTGCAGGAGCTCATTCGGGTGTAAAAATCTGGGGAACCAGGTTAAACAGCCAGTATCCTGCCAATGTTACCTATACTTTAACCACTCCCAACGTGTTCATTGGGACAAACTTCATGCTGGAGTTCTGGCACTCTTATGATACCGAAGTTGGCTACGATGGAGGAAACGTAAAGATTTCTACTAATAATGGCAGCAGTTGGACAGTTATCCATCCTGAAGGAGGATACACTTCAAACAACTTGTCCATTTTAGAAGGACCCGGCTACGATGGAAATAGTAATGGATGGGTATTGGCGCGCTTCAACCTTGCAACTTATGCTAACCAAAATGTCTTGTTCAGATTCACTTTTAGTAGTGATGGTTTATATGAAGGTGATGGCTGGTTTATCGATGATGTTCGCACCTCCGGTTTCATAGAATCTGCAGGCAAGGTTAGCGGTACTGTAAGCAGTTCAAACACTTCCATCGATTTCTCGAAAGTGATGGTTCAGAATGCACTTAATTGGGGAACTCACCCCAATTCAGAAGGGGACTACTCACTATTCCTTCCCATGGGCAACCATCAGATTTCCGCAATTTCGGATGGGTATTACTCCGAAGCTCCCAGCAGCATCGTTCTAAGCTTGAGTAACCAAACCACAGACCACGATTTCTATCTGGGATATCTTGCTCCGGTTACGAATCTTAGCTATCAAAGTGGGGAAGGCAATCTAAACTTAAGCTGGGTTGCTGCAGCAGAACCAGAATACCCAATAACCGGTTATAAAGTGTTCCGTAAAATTAATGCAGGAGCTTTCGAGCAGGCTGCTTTTGTATCTGAGCCTTTTTATACTGAAGTTTTAGGCATTATGGGTACCAGCTATCATTACAATATTGTCTGCTGCTATGCTCAAGGTAACAGCTTACCCTCGGACGATCTATACTTCCATTATACAACTGCCAATGAAGATGAGATAGATACTCCCACAGTTACGAAATTAATGAACAACTATCCTAATCCCTTTAACCCCGAAACTACCTTCCGATTCTCTTTGAAAGAATCTGCAAGAGCAAGATTATCTGTCTATAATGTTAAGGGGCAATTGGTTAAAAAAATAGTGGATGAAGTTCTTCCCTCTGGAATACATCAGATAGTTTGGAACGGACGTGACTTCAATAATAGTCCTGTATCCTCTGGTATCTATTTCTACAGATTAGAAAGCAAAGAATATAGTGCCACAAAGCGTGCTGTACTACTTAAGTAAACCCTTAAGCACACGCTATGACCTAAAGTATAACATTGTCATCCCTGCATGTAAGACTTTTTGAAGTTGGAAAGACCGTCTGTCATTCCTGCGAAGGCAGGAATCCAGACATTAGATTCCGGATCTAGTCCGGAATGACAGAAGTTCTTTCATTTTCGTGAATGTTATCATATTGCGGATGTGGGGATGACAATGTGTTTGATAAATCTTATTCTTTTTCTATAGAATCAAATTGAGGAATAGCATTTAAATGAATGTAAAAGAAATTGTTAGCTCCAAGCTCACAATGCTAAATGAAGAGAACATAATAAAATACGATGTTCCCCTAAAGGACTACTGCAGTTTTAAAATCGGTGGACCAGCAGAGGTATTTTGTGTGCCCAAAACTCAAGCACAGCTTATTGAATTAATGGCTTTCTGCCTTAGAGAAAACATCTCATATTTCATTCTGGGTAAGGGTTCTAATCTGCTAATCTCGGATCAGGGTTTAACTGGTATGGTCATAAGCACTTCTGCGCTTAATAAAATAACCAAAGATGAGAATTATATCAGTGCATTTAGTGGAGTTTTGTTAAAAGACTTATGTGAATTTGCACAAGAGCATGGATTAAGTGGTTTGGAATTCGCACACGGAATTCCCGGAAGTGTAGGGGGAGCAGTGTATATGAATGCCGGAGCTTATGGAGGAGAAATAAAGGATGTATTATATTGCAGTAAATGCTTATCTCCCCAATTGAGTTTGCTGGAATCAACAAATCCTATTATACATTTGAAAGCAGCAGATCACTGTTTTGCTTATAGATCCAGTGCTTTGCAGGTTCAGGGATTGATCCACTTATCTTCTGTGTTCAAACTCAAGCAGCAAAATCCTGCTGAAATACTTGCAAAGATGGACGATTTTAAGCTACAGCGTTGGGATAAACAGCCAATGGATTTGCCAAGTGCAGGAAGCGTTTTTAAAAGACCAGAGGGTTATTTTACTGGCAAACTGATAGATGATTGTGGATTAAGAGGATATCGCATCGGTGATGCAGCAGTTTCTAATAAACATTGTGGCTTTATTGTAAACTTGGGCAATGCCACTGCGAAAGATGTTCTGCAGTTAATTCGCTATGTGCAACAAACGGTTTATAGCAGATTTCAGGTTAAATTAGAAACAGAGATACGAGTTTTAGGCGTTGAAAGCAAGTAAAATTATCCCACCACTGATTTTTTTTGTTTTTATTATGCTGATTTGGCAGGTGGTTAGTGCCAGAAATGCTATAGCATTTTGGATAGTTCCTTCGCCTATGGAAGTGCTAAAGGTATTCATATATAGCCCCCGCTTAATCTTACATCATTTACAGCCCACCTTGTTTGCAGCTCTTACGGGATTACTGCTAAGCATTATCTTAGGGAGCATTACAGCTATTGCCATGCACAGCTACAGTTTAGTAAAACAGGTGTTATACCCCTATCTGGTAATATCTCAAACCATCCCCATTATTGCCATAGCTCCACTACTGATAATTTGGTTCGGTTATGGTATTAGCTCCAAAGTATTCGCAGTGGTGCTGATGTGTTTCTTCCCAATCTCTTTGGGGCTTTACGATGGGTTCCGCAGTGTTTCGATAGATCAGGTTAGGCTATTGAAATCTATGGGAGCTACAAAATACAAAACCTTCACCTTGTTATATATACCAGCCTCTTTACCCAATTTTTTTACCGGATTGAAGCTTGCTGCTACCTATAGTGTTATGGGAGCAGTTATAGGAGAATGGTTGGGAGGAAGTGCCGGCTTGGGGATTTATATGACACGAGCCACTAAAGCATATCAAACAGCACATGTATTTGCCGTGATTGCGGTAATTATCCTGTTAAGTATGTCTCTTTTTGCAATAGTGGCATTGATAGACCGCTGGCTGTTGCGTTGGAAGTATATTCGTGAGGATGAGTACTTAGAGGTAAACTTCCAGGAGCGCAACTAACTTACTTCTACCTTATTACGAAAGTTACGCTTTAGTAAAGATAGAGAGCTAAAAACTTCATCCATTACTAAGCACATTTGCAATTCTTGCTGCTACATCAGTTCCAAAGATATCGGGATGCTCCACTGGTGTTACAAATGATTTTATCGCAGCAGGAAATGCTTCTGAATCTGGAGCAAGCAAGAGGTTCCAACCGCACTCCACCGTTTCCACCCATTCTGTTTCATAGCGTAAAGTTACGCATGGCTTACCTAAGATGTAGGCTTCTTTTTGGATTCCGCCGGAATCACTAAGAATCATATCAGAATTCTCCATAAGCAGGATAAAATCCAGATAAGCTTGTGGTTCAATGTAACGAATATTACAGAATTTGTTATCTGGCATGGATAGTAGAATTTTTCTGGTTCGGGGATGGACAGGGAATACTATTAAGCGATTTAACGAGTTTAGGTTAGACAGGATGTGGTGTAAATTAACAGGATCATCCACATTGTAGGGACGATGGAGAGTTAACAGCGAGAACGGGGTATTCTGCAATTGAAGCTCATCAATCGCAGTGGATTCCTGATGCGCCTTTTTTAGCCCAAAAGCCAGGCTATCCACCATGATATCCCCCACCTGATGGCATTTATCCAGCAACCCCTCTTTCTTGGCATTCTTTACAGCCATTTCGGTAGGGACAAGCAGGATATCGCTTAAGTGATCTGTAACCACACGGTTTATCTCTTCAGGCATACTGCGATTAAAGCTACGCAAACAAGCCTCCACGTGAGCTATTTTCATTCCCAGTTTCGCTGCCGCAAGTGCACCAGCAAGAGTAGTATTTGTATCACCATAAACTATCACCATATCTGGTTTTTCTTTTATTAAAATCGGCTCTACTGCAGCTAATATATCTCCGGTTTGAACTCCCTGACTACCCGAACCAATACACAAATTGTAATCTGGATTGGGAATCTCCATGTCATTAAAGAAAACTTCATTCATCTGGATATCATAATGCTGTCCGCTGTGGATAATTATTTCCTGATGTGTTTTTCTTAGCTCGCGTGAAAGCGGGGCGAGCTTTACAAACTGAGGACGGGCACCAACTATTTGCACTATCTTCATTTCTACTCCATCATTTAAGGCTTCATACCACAAATCGTGATGGGTTATGCGTGTCAAGTAAACAATCCTGAATGTTAAAAAGCGGACATCATTATGGGTACGGAGAATTATTATATATACGTTAATCAAGTGGGTTATGTAACAGATGAGACCCCTTTCCGAAAAACCTTGTGCGTTTAGATTTTTTTCTATCTTTCACTGTGTTGACTAAGGACTTCACAATATTCTTTATTTTTGCCATAAAGCACATTAGTAGATATGATAAAGAGTCTTATTATTACAAAGAGTAAAAGAGAAAAGAGAAAAAGATTTTAAACACAGAGAAAAGCAGAGAAAAGCAGAGGAATTTTACAAAGAGGAAAAGAGAGAAAAGATAATGTGATTATAAAATATACGTTTAAGCAATATTTACAAAGAGTAAAAGAGTAAAAGAGCAAAAGAGAGATCATTGTTAGTTAATATTACTTACAATATGCCTCTATTACTCTATGTTAAAATAACCTCTGCTTTTCTCTGCTTTTCTCTGTGTTTAAAATCTTTTTCTCTTTTCTCTTTTCTCTTTTACTCTTTGTTAAAAAAACCTCTGCTTTTTTGAAAATTGTCTCTTTTTTTCTCTGTGTTAACAAAGAACTTCACATTTTTCTCCATTTTGTCACAAAGCAACATGTGCAGGGCAGAATAAGTACTGTATATGATCCTACTTCTTCAATACTACCTTACACGAGGTTATCTGTTTACCGGCTAAAACTTTTATAAAATAGACACCATTAGGGCAGGATCTTCCCTGGTTATCCTTTCCGTCCCAATTCAACAAGCTACCATCCCTTGATGCCAAATTGCGAATTTTGCGCCCTTTCAGATCAAACACTCCAGCGGTAATATTTCCAGTGACATGACCCTTAACAAACAAGCTGGTTTGGCTACTAAAGGGATTGGGGGAAGCATTCAATATTATAAACTGGGCAGAAGGATTGAGTTCATCGCTATTAGAGACCGCAGCAAGGTTAAAATTCAGATTGGTTACTTGGGCAGATGTAATCGTAATTCCATTTAATATCTGCGGGACATAACCATCCACCACACAAGACACATCCCATGCTCCAGGAGTTAAGCTAAGACTGTAGCTGCCATCTGCTCCACTGAAAACGCTGTAGCTTCCAGCGGCAATAACTGCCCCAGATATGGGCAGGCTGTTAGTACCCAATACTGTTCCGCTAAGAGTTCCATTCACAACTACAGGTGTCCAAGTTAGTACCATATCCTTGAAGTAAGCTTCATTGGGAATAGTAAGATTAACAGGTTCCGTGCCTTTGGTAAAAGTTACCTGTTTATACTTACCCATATTACTGGCACTGGCATTATGCTCTGTGAATTCAATATTTATCTTATAATCGCCATCTGGAACATTATTGCCCAGATAGTCCTTACCATTCCAAGTTATGTTGTGTAATTGGTGACTATTCAAACTTGCTGATGTTATTGCTCCAGAAGTATTTTGACTACTGTTGTTAATCCATCGGATCAAGGTGTATCTGTAATTTGAAGCCCATATTTTTACAGTTTTCACGAATTGGTTTTGCGAATTTGTGATCCAGATCACACCTGCGTTTCGAGGTCCATAAGGCCCATTATAGGTTGCTGTTCGGACGCTGAAGGCTGTGTTTCCTTCGGTTAGTATCTTGATGGTTTTTACGATTAAGGATCCTTCAGCGTTTAGCAGGTCACCGAAACACAGGCTCAGGATCATAACTATTACAAGGGGCAGCAAGTATTTTTTCATTCAAACTCCAGTTTAGAGATAATATTCTGTAAGGCATACCTTCAACACAAGGTGGAACTGCTTGTTGCAATTAGTGTTCCAGATACTTAAATATGATAACAGTGGGAAACACCTTCTCCCACTAAGGGACGCCAATAAAAGAACCCGAATGGTCTCTAATGGCAAATTGGCAAGTGTTTAGGAGTAGTTATTCGATTTCAAGATCGTATAAATGCACATCTTTCTTTTTACAGTTATCCTCTACTGACTGCACACGTGGCGTGTGCAATAACTATTATGAAAGAAAACTCCAACTCTTTATTCGTGACTATTTGTGTTTATCATAAGTGTCCATTAGTGGAGAAAAAGATGGAAAAGCCAAGAAGTAGCTTGCCTTCTCTATTTTCTCTGCTTATATTATCGTCAGTACTCTACATTTTTCGAACGAAATATTTATGAGAGGAGAAATAATGAAAAGGATTCTAATTTTAGTCGCATTGCTGGCAATTATGGGTTTATGGGTGAATTTATCAGCTGAAATTTCACGAGGCTTGGGATTGCATTTTGGCACTGTTTCTGCTAATGGGTTCAGCTACCGTCAGATCAACGGCAATAATGGGATACAGGCAACCGTGGGAGCAATTACTCTGGGAGATAATCAAACAGACCTTTATTATTACTATTACGGTAATCATGGCGGAGCTCAGAATATCACAGTTACAGATGATGGACGCAGAATGAATCTAAATTTAGGAATCAACTACATCCGTTCCCTGGCTAATAAACCCGCCGGACGTTTTTACATTTTTGGGGGAGCATCCCTATTATACTCCAGAGTTAAGCAGTTTAAACAAGATTACACCCTTGTATCTACAGATTA
The DNA here is from genome assembly GCA_028703735.1 of Candidatus Cloacimonadota bacterium. Taxonomy (GTDB): domain Bacteria; phylum Cloacimonadota; class Cloacimonadia; order Cloacimonadales; family Cloacimonadaceae; genus Cloacimonas. Next base: position 18,681 of record JAQVMI010000003.1, read on the forward strand.
TGATGATCATTATCAGGCAGTGGCTGGAAGCACAATAAGACATAGCTGGGAGAATAGGGCTAACTACTATGTGGGCACAGGTTTAGGATTCGAATTGAATCTGGGCAAAAGCTTTAAATGGGCAATTGAGCTTCCAATAACTCTTAATGAAGATGGGGATATTATGATGTATATACCCCAAAGTGGCTTATATTTCGTTTTTGATTGAGCAATTAGAAATACCTCAACATACATAGTTTAAACTGGTAAAAGGGGTTCCAAAACTATATATCAGCTTATTCGGAATCCTTTACTGACCCGATTTCATTTCCCATATTCTATCTCTAAGCTCCGCGGCGCGCTCAAAATCCAGATTTGCTGCAGCTTTATTCATCTCTTTGGTAATCAAACTGATAATTTTCTCTTTGCTATCAAGCTCCAGATATTCAATGAACTCTTGTTTGGTGGGTTTTTCTGTGACGGCATCTTTCTTCCCAATATTGTCGTAACCCCCTGCAATAGAAGTGGATTGCATAATCTGTTCAATTGTTTTCAGAATCGTTAAGGGAGTTATTCCATGCTTCTGGTTAAATTCAATTTGCTTTGCTCTGCGTCGGTTTGTTTCGTCCATCGTTTTTCTAATAGCATCTGTAATCTCATCAGCATAAAAGATTACTTTTCCATCCACGTTACGAGCTGCACGTCCAGATATCTGAATAAGCGAACGGGCTGAACGCAGGAAACCTGTTTTATCAGCATCCAGAATGGCTACCAGAGAAACCTCTGGTAGATCTAATCCTTCGCGAAGCAAGTTAACCCCCACTATTACATCAAACTCTCCTAAACGTAATTCTCTTATTATCTTTGCTCTCTCTATGGTATCAATATCGCTGTGCAGATAGTTAGCTTTTATTCCGGCATTATTCAGATACGTGGTTAAATCTTCACTCATGCGCTTTGTAAGGGTCATCACCAGGCATTTCTGGTTTTTTTCTGTACGAGCCTTGATCTGGGCTATCAGATCATCCACCTGGTGTTTAACCGGTTGAATCTCTATAACGGGATCAAGTAATCCCGTGGGACGGATTACCTGTTCTACAATTTCTCCCTTGGTAAGGTTTAGCTCATAATCTGCCGGAGTAGCAGATACGAAGATTACCTGTCGCATATAGCCTTCGAATTCTTCAAAACGTAAAGGACGATTATCGAAGGCAGAAGGCAGACGGAAACCATATTCCACAAGGTTCTTCTTGCGGGTGTAG